>JBPOJO010000624.1:0-2341 GCA_052033485.1 Bacteroidota bacterium
CTTTAAAAATCGCTCCCGTGTAGCCCAACATCGCCGAGGAATCAAGGTGCAGCAAAATTAAAATGCGCGCCAAGTCGAGCGGATTCGTTGCCGAAATGATGACCATCGGTTTTTCTATCGGATATTCGGATAGTTGAAAAAGTAAAAACATAACCAAACCGTCGAACATCAATGCTAAATAAAGCCAAATCATAATCGTAATGCCGATTCCTTTTGCCTTGTCGCGACTCAAAATCGCCGCCAAAAAAGCAAAGGAGACGAAAATCAACGTTATCAAACAGCCCATCGCTGTTATCATCGCACCGAGTTCAAAACTTGAAAACAGCATCAAAGGCGGCACGGCGGCAATCAAAAAGGCAAAAAGTAAGCTGCCGGATAAGCCCGTAAATAAACTAATCCAAATCTGCTTGCGTTTAACCGGCTGACTGACAAGTAATTCGATAAATTCGGAACTGTTGTAAATGTAAATTGTCGAAAAAAGCATCGAAACCAAGGGAACGACCAAAATAATTAAATTTAAAAGCGTCAAAATTCCTTTATGTTCGCTGTCTTCGAGGCTGAAAACCGTCCATGACAATAAGGCAAGTAAGACGGTATAGGCAATGATAATGTTGTTTTTGAAAATGTCTAAAAAGACAAATTTAGCGATGCGATTCATACGGTTTGCCCCTTTAAAATTTTTGTAACTGCCTTAGCAATCGTGTTTTCCTGTGTTTCAGCCTTTAAAATTTCTGTTTTTTTATGAAAAAGCATTTTGCCTTCTTGCATAAAAATCAGCTCGGAAACAATGTCTTCCAATTCGCTCAAGATGTGCGAAGTAATCAAAATCAATTTTTTTTCTGCTTTTGCGACAAGGATTCGCTCCTTCAAAATCTCTGCCGCAAGCGGGTCTAAACCGGCAGTCGGTTCGTCCAAAATTAAGACTTCGGGACAAAACATAAACGCCAAAGCCGCACTGACTTTTTGTCGCGTTCCGCCGCTCAAAGTCGCCATTCTTTTGTGTTTGATTTGCTCAATGTGATACGCGGCATACAAATCCGTGTTGAGATTTTTGTCCTCTTGCCGCAATTCTCGAATCGTTTCTACTACCTGCCCAATCGTCATATTATCGGGATAACGACCGATTTGCGGCATATAACCGATTTCTTTGCGGTAGTCGACTTGATGCCGAATGTTTTTTTCTTTAAAAAAAATTTCACCTTTTTCGGGAATGACCATGCCTAAAACGGACTTAATTAAAGTCGTTTTGCCGCAGCCGTTCGGTCCGATGAGGGCGATACATTCACCGCTTTGACAGTTCAAACTCACGTCTTTAAGTGCCTGAAACTTGCCGAAAGATTTTGTAACGTTCTCAACTTTAATCATTTTTTTGCAATTTTCGCCTTGTCTGACATCAAATTAATTTTTAAGTGCTTTCATGCGAGGCTAATCATCGGTAAAATTTTCGGGCGTGATGGTCGGAAAAATTTTTTCGGACTTATCCAAAAGCGTTATTATAAAGCTGCGGTAAAGCAGCATTGCCGCGCCGTTCGATTCGGTGATGACGCTGAACATGCTGAGCGGTCTGAACGGCACATCGCCCGTTCCGTCGCGGTTAAGGTCATATCCAACGTATTTATCCCAATAATTTCTGGAAAATTTGTTCAAAACCGTAGTTCCGTTCGTACTCACATCGAAAGTGTTTGAGATAAAATTATTGTCTTTTAAAACATTATCCATGCAACTTGCCATGATTTTCATACCCCAACCGTTGTGCGCAAAATCATTTTTTTCTGCCAAAAATCGGTTCGCGCCTTCCATAAAAATTCCCGTCGTATTGTAAATAAAACGGTTCCCGGCGAGGTAGCAATCCGAAATTTCTTTGAGTAAAAGTCCGTAAGCCGCATCGCCCCAATTTTGCTCAAAAGTGTTGTTCATCATCGTAACTTTTCGGGTGAACATCACCGCAACACCCGCGCCGTTGTTTCTGAAAACATTGCAAAAATAAGCATCTTCGTGCGAAAACATAAAATGCAAACCGTAGCGAATGTTGTTGTAAGCAATGTTTCGCCAAATGACCGATTTCGTAACAAACTCTAAATAAATGCCGTCGCGATGCCCTTTGACCGTGTTGCCGATGATTAATAAACTGTCACTTTTCCAACAATGAATACCGTTTCCGATTTGATTTTCATTTTTTTTGAAAGCAACAATGACATTATTTTTAACCAAACAATTTTTGCTGTTTTGAACATAAATACCGAAAAAATTATCATGCAAAAAATTATTTTGAATAATGACATTTTTGCTGTCGTAAATTTTAATGCCGCCGGGGTCGTCCAAAACGGCATAACTTGAGTGT
>JBPOJO010000535.1:0-4181 GCA_052033485.1 Bacteroidota bacterium
AGCCAATGAAGGTGTAAAAAAAGTTACTGAACTCATTGACTATGAACAGTTAAGCCCCGAAGAACGTACCGAAAGCAAAAATCGCAATGCCGCCGAAAGTGCAAAGGCAATTTATGAGCAAGAGGCAGAATTGCGTAAGCAAATTGAAATTGCGAAAAAAATGCTCAAACGTGGAACTGATATAGCGATAATTGCAGAAGATACAGGTTTAACGGTTGAACAGATAGAGCAACTGCGTAGCGAAACAAAATAAAACTGTGCCTAAAAAATGTTAACAAAACTATCAGGCTTATTTACTAATCTTAACAATACCCTACTGAATGCAGTCTCCGGATTTGATGCAGATGTGCTTAGAGAAGTTTGTCGTAAAAATGGCATTACGCCCAACTTTGACATCAATAAAAGAAATACCAAAAACGGGAAAAAAAGTGAATACGCTTGATTATCAAGTATATAAAGAGCGATTCTCTATCGAACAGCTTAACGCATGGGGGGACGGATACAAGACACTTGCCGTCAGACACGAAACTTCTGCCATTAATGGAGTGCAATTGCATTATCTTGCCTTTTTTCTTATTTTCCTAAAAAAACATTTCAAGTTTAAGATTTGTTTTTAAATGAGTTCATTACATAAAAAATTAAAGGCTTGGGTTCTCCAAACCTTCAAATTTTCCCCCCAAAAAAACACCCCTAAAAACATCATTTCAGGGGCGTTTTTCTAAAAAACTACATATTTCTCCTGTACTGACCGCCGACCTCAAAAAGGGCGCGCGTGATTTGGTACAGAGAACAATATTTGACCGTCTCCGTCAATTCCGCAAATAAATTGCCGTTTTGTAACGCAACCTGCTGCAAACGACGCAACATCGCCGCCGATTTTTCGGGATGACGATTCTTTAAAGCATTCAATGACGTGATTTGAGCCTCTTTCTCCTCCGTCGTAGACCGAATCACCTCCGAAGGAATCACCGTCGGAGAACCCTTGGACGATAAAAAAGTATTTACCCCAATTATCGGATACTCCCCCGTATGTTTCAAGGTTTCGTAATAAAGACTCTCCTCCTGTATTTTATTCCGCTGATACATGCGCTCCATCGCCCCCAAAACGCCTCCGCGCTCCGTTATGCGGTCAAATTCGGACAAAACCGCCTCCTCTACCAAATCCGTCAACTCCTCTATGATAAACGAACCTTGCATCGGATTCTCATTTTTTGCCAAACCTAATTCCTTATTGATAATCAACTGAATCGCCACCGCACGACGAACCGACTCCTCCGTAGGCGTTGTAATCGCCTCATCATAAGCATTCGTATGCAATGAATTGCAGTTGTCGTAAATTGCATAAAGTGCCTGCAAAGTCGTGCGAATGTCGTTAAAATCTATCTCCTGCGCATGCAAAGAACGCCCCGAAGTTTGAATGTGATATTTCAACATCTGTGAACGAGGATTAGCCTTATATAACACCTTCATCGCTTTCGCCCACAAACGACGTGAAACACGCCCGATAACCGCATATTCAGGGTCTATACCGTTTGAAAAGAAAAATGACAAATTCGGCGCAAAATCATCAATTTTCATGCCCCGACTCAAATAATATTCCACAAACGTAAAAGCATTGGAAAGCGTTAATGCCAACTGCGTTATCGGATTCGCGCCCGCTTCCGCTATGTGATAGCCTGAAATGGAAACCGAATAAAAATTGCGAATGTTGTTTTTGATGAAAAACTCCTGAATATCACCCATCAATTTGAGCGAAAATTCCGCACTGAAAATACATGTATTTTGCGCTTGGTCTTCTTTCAAAATATCCGCCTGAACCGTCCCGCGAACCGTACAAAGAGTTTCCGTTTTGATTTTTTCGTAAATATCTTTTTCCAAAACCATGTCCCCCGAAACACCCAAAAGCATCAAGCCTAAACCGTCATTCCCTTTCGGTAATTCGCCCTGATAACGAGGACGTTCAACGCCGTATTTTTTGTAAATTTCATTGATTTTTTCATTCACCAAATCCGTCAAACCGTTTTGTTTGATGTAAATTTCGCATTGTTGGTCAATCGCGGCATTCATAAAAAATGCGCAAACCGTCGCGGCAGGTCCGTTGATGGTCATGGAAACCGAAGTGCGCGGGTCGGCAAGATTGAAACCCGAATACAATTTTTTGGCATCGTCAAGCGAACAAACACTCACCCCCGAATTGCCGATTTTTCCGTAAATATCGGGGCGATAATCGGGGTCGTTGCCGTAAAGCGTAACCGAATCAAAGGCGGTCGACAAGCGCGCCGCGGGCATTCCGAGCGAAAGGTAGTGAAAACGTTTATTCGTGCGCTCAGGTCCGCCCTCGCCCGCAAACATACGTGTAGGGTCTTCTTCCGTTCGTTTGAAAGGAAAAACGCCCGCCGTGTAAGGAAATTCTCCCGGCACATTTTCCTGCAAAACCCATCGCAAAATGTCGCCCCACGATTTATAGCGCGGCAAAATCACTTTCGGAATTGCTGTGTGCGAGAGCGATTCGGTGTGCGTTTGAACGCAAATATTTTTTCCGCGAACTTGATAAACATATTCGGGTGCGCGGTAGGCGGCAACTTTCGCGTCCCATTCGTCCAAAGTCTTTTTGCAAAAACCGTCTAATTTCAATTCAATTTCGGCATATAATTTTTTCAAACTTGCCGCAATTTCATTTTTAGAGGGCAAATCATTATTTTCTTCAAGACTTTCCAATGTTTTTTTGATGCCGAATAATTTTTCCGCAATCTTCACTTGTTCTTCCGTCCACGCATCATAGCGGCGATTATTTTCCGAAATTTCGGAGAGGTATCGCGTGCGCGAGGGCGGAATGATGTATTGTTTTTCGGAAACTAATTCGGTCGTTTGGAAATGACTATCCCAATTCAAATGACATTTTTCGGTCAATTTAGCAATCACGGCGCGGTAGAGATTATTGGTGCCGGGGTCGTTAAATTGTGAGGCAATAGTGCCGAAAACGGGCATTGTGTCGGGATTTTTGTCAAACAGTTGATGGTTTCGCTGATATTGTTTGCGGACATCGCGCAAAGCATCTTGCGCGCCGCGTTTGTCAAATTTATTGAGGGCAATAATATCGGCAAAATCAATCATATCAATTTTTTCCAACTGTGTTGCCGCGCCGTATTCGGGGGTCATAATGTAGAGCGAAGCGTCGGAATGTTCAATAATTTCGGTGTCGGATTGTCCGATGCCGGAAGTTTCCAAAATAATGAGGTCAAAACGAGCGGCTTTGAGGATTTCAAGCGCATCGTGGACGTACGGAGAAAGAGCCAAGTTAGATTGTCGGGTCGCGAGCGAGCGCATGTATACGCGCGGGTTGGCGATGGAGTTCATGCGAATACGGTCGCCGAGCAATGCGCCGCCGGTTTTTCTGCGCGAGGGGTCGACGGAGAGAATGGCGATATTTTTTTCGGGAAAATCAAACAAAAAGCGGCGAACTAATTCGTCGACCATAGAAGATTTTCCTGCTCCTCCTGTGCCTGTGATGCCTAAAATGGGTGTTTTTTCTTTACCGTCTTTAAATTTTTTTATTTTTTCTAAAAAGGGTTTGAATTGTTCGGGGAAATTTTCGGCAGCAGAAATCAATCTTGCGACGGCATAAAATTCGTGGTTTTTCAAACCGATGAGGTCGTCGTCGGAGATATTTTTTCCTGTCGGGAAATCTGCTTTCATCAAAACGTCGTTAATCATGCCTTGTAAGCCCATTGAGCGACCGTCGTCGGGGTGATAAATGCGAGCGACACCGTAGTTTTGCAGTTCTTCAATTTCGGAGGGCAAAATAGTGCCTCCTCCACCGCCGAAAAGCCGAATATGTTCGCAACCTGCTTTTTTGAGCAAATCGTAGGCATATTTAAAATATTCATTATGTCCCCCTTGGTAGGAGGTAATGGCGATTGCTTGCGCGTCTTCTTGGACGGCGCAGTCGACGATTTCTTGGACAGAGCGGTCGTGTCCGAGGTGAATGACTTCCGCCCCTGAACTTTGCATGATTCGCCTCATGATGTTGATGGAGGCATCGTGTCCGTCAAAGAGGCTTGCGGCGGTAACGACGCGCACTTTGTGCGTTGTCTGATAGGGTGTTTCTATGGTTTGTTTTTGGGTATTGCTCATGACACTTCTGTTAAGTTTTTTATATTTTGCAAAAATATTCATTTTTT
>JBPOJO010000686.1:0-2486 GCA_052033485.1 Bacteroidota bacterium
TTGAAAACAATCAAAAAATTTATTTTTCCGCTCCCGCGCGTGATGTCGAAGCGGATATTGCTCGCTACGGCGCGCCTTCCAAACTTTTCGGAAGTTTTTCGGGCTTGAGCGAAAGTGAATACGAAAATCTGATTAAAAACCGCGAAGATGCACTCAAAATGGGGCTTTTGTGTCTCGACAATAACAGCATCATGCCTGATTATGCGGCTGTTGTGCGTTCGTATTATGAGCGTTACGGAAAAGTTTTGGCGAAAAATATTGAAAAAAATCTTCAAAATGAAGGCTTCTTGAATCGCGTCAATGCGATACAATCTGCATTAAAATTTGTGCAAGATATTCCTTACGGCATTCCGAATCCGGCGGCGGAAGGCGAAAAAACATTGGCGGGTATCATTCCGCCGCCGGCGATTCTCAGCTCTTGTTTCGGCGAATGTGACAGCAAAATGTTACTTTTTTGCTCTCTTGCTAAATATTTTGTACCCGAAAAGGACATTATTTTTCTCCTGACACCCGGACACGCGCTGTCCGCCGTTTGTGTTGAAGAAAATGAGGCGGAGGAAATCAGCTATTTGACGGAAGATTTGCGAGCGAAAAACCCTGTTTCGCCTGTTCCTGTTTTTGCTCCGCTTCAATACGGCGAGCGTTGGTTTTTGCCCTGCGAAACAGCGGGACCGGCGCGTTTTTATTGGGGAGAATTACCCGAAAAAGACAGTTTTGAAGTCAGGGAAATGATTTGATTTTTTGAAAATAATTAACAAAACTTCAGTTTTGTATAAAAAAAACGTATTTTTGGGCTTGTTAAAAAATTATCCAAACACACAATTAAGAGTAAAATGCGCGACATCGTTTTTGATTTGATTGAAAAAGAAAAGCAACGTCAGATGCACGGCATCGAATTGATTGCGTCCGAAAACTTTGTTTCCGACGAAGTTATGGCTGCGATGGGCAGCGTTTTGACCAATAAATATGCGGAAGGATTGCCGGCAAAACGCTATTACGGCGGTTGTGAAGTGGTTGATGAAACGGAACAACTTGCGATTGACCGCCTTAAAGAGCTTTTCGGTGCTTGTTGGGCGAATGTGCAACCGCATTCGGGAGCGCAGGCGAACGCGGCGGTGATGTTGGCTTGTCTCAAACCCGGCGACACAATTCTCGGTTTTGACCTCTCGCACGGCGGGCATTTAACGCACGGTTCGCCCGTTAATTTTTCGGGAAAATTGTACCGTCCTGTCTTTTACGGTGTAGAAAAAGAAAGCGGAAAAATTGATTTCAATAAAATTGAAGAGATTGCCAAAAAGGAAAACCCAAAAATGTTAATTTGCGGTGCTTCGGCATATTCGCGAGATTGGGATTATGCGAAATTACGTGAAATTGCCGATAAGGTCGGCGCAATCCTTTTAGCGGATATTTCTCATCCTGCGGGTTTAATTGCAAAATCACTGCTCAACGACCCTTTGTAACATTGTCATATTGTCTCGAGTACGACGCACAAAACTTTACGCGGACCGCGCGGCGGCGTGATTATGATGGGGGAAGATTTCGACAATCCTTACGGTTTAAAAACACCGAAAGGCAATTTGCGCTCAATGTCCTCCGTGCTTGACAGCGGCGTTTTTCCCGGAACACAAGGCGGACCGCTTGAGCATGTTATCGCTGCAAAAGCGGTGGCATTCGGAGAAGCTTTGAGTGAAAATTTTGCCAAATACGTTGCCCGAGTGCGCGAAAATGCACAAGTCATGGCAAGCGAATTTGTCAAACGAGGTTACGACATTATTTCGGGCGGAACTGATAATCACTTGATGCTTATTGATTTACGTTCAAAAAATTTGACGGGAAAACAAGCTGAAAACGCACTTATACAAGCCGACATCACCGTCAATAAAAACATGGTGCCTTTTGATGACAAATCGCCCATGGTTACGTCGGGCATTCGTGTCGGAACGGCGGCGGTTACGACTCGCGGACTCAATGCCGCTCAAATGGTGAAAATTGTCGACTTGATTGACAACGCTTTGATGAAAAATGAGGATTCTGCTGCTTTGTCGGAAATTAAGCAAGAGGTAAATTCGTTTATGTCGGTATTTCCGCTCTATAAAATGGATTAATATGCCGAAAAACGGCACAACAGTATTGTTTTGAAAAAACTTATGTTGTGCCGCTTTTTTTATTTTTTGCCCTTTAATTCTTTGACGTAAGGCACTTTTCCCAAAAATATAATCGGAAGTTCCAAAATTTGCTCAACTTCTGCTTCTTCCAATTCTTTGCGGTATTGGTTATTTTGAATTTGCTCGCGCGCAAGGGTAAATGTTTCGTTAATTCTTGCCTGAATTTCAGCACTTTTTTCCCCTTTTTGCTTTTTTAACTGCTTGATTTCCATGACAATACCGAGCATTTTTTTGTCTTTCGGCAACAGCAAAATATCATAACGCCCTTCTCCGCTTTCGCGGTTAGATTTGATGAGATAATCGTCGCACAAAACGGCGGTT
>JBPOJO010000431.1:0-6420 GCA_052033485.1 Bacteroidota bacterium
AAATTCCTCCGTTATTTCGCCGCTTTGGGTCAATATTTTATCGAGCCGAACTTGTATAAACGCCGCTTTTACCCACAACACAAAAACCAAAAAGCTCGACGACATATTCGCCTTTTTTATTCAAAACAACACCTAAAACCATTGCTTTAATGCCTTTTGAACCGATTTCAATTCCGCCGTAAAGCTCTTCCGTTTCGTCAACGGCTTTGACAAGATGTTTTAAGACGGCGGCACTGACTTCGTTTTTATTTTTTTGAAAAGTTCTTTGCGCCATATTGAGGTATTGCGCCGCCATTTGATTGTTGTCCGTTTCCCAACCGATAAAACCTAAATGTTCGTAGGCGGAGGCTTCCCAATAAAGATTTTTGTCTTTTGCGAAAGAAATTGATTTTTCAATACAAGCTTTCGCGACATCAAATTGTTTCGCTTCGAGGAGCAAACTTGCGGTTTTGATTAAACGAAAGGCTTCTTTTGTGCTGCCGGGCGTTTTTACGGTATAGCCGGCAAAAAGTTCTTTGTTTGCTTCGGGTCCTTCCAAAATGTCGCTGACACCTTTTTCCGCTAAATCATTTTTTTCGGCAGTATAGAGGTTAAGAGCGGAGAGCAGGAATTTTTGTGCATTTTCTTCGTCGCCTAAATCTCTGAAAATTAAGCCTTGAATCTCATACGCCGCTGCTTCCCAAAATTTGTCTTTTCCTTTCACCAAAGGCAAGCCTTTTTTGATGTAAGTTTGCGCCAAAGTCGTTTGATGACCGCGGCGCAATAAATTGGCTAATTTGATATAAACTACGCCGTTATCTTCGTCATTGACCTGTGCTTCGGCAGAAAAAAATGCGAAAAAAAACAATGCAAATGATAAAAGAAATTTTTTCATAAATTTTGATTTTGAATAATTAAAGTGAACCTGCGGCATAAACTTCAAACTGTAAGCCTTTATTGTTAAGCCTTTTACACGCTAAGAGTTTTAGAAACCCTTAGGGTGTAAAAGGCTTAACAGTAAAAGCATTGAGCTAAAGCCTGTTGCACAAAAATCGTTAAGATTTTTTAATCTCAACGGTATCAAGGCTGAAAAGGTTGTTCAAAATATCGAGCAAAGTATCCGCTTCACCTCTTTTGCAAGCGGCTTTAAGCTGCAAAACGGGCAATTTGATGATTTTTTGCATCATTCCTTTCGTAATTTTATCCAACTTAACGGCTTCATCTTCACTCAATTGTTTCATATAGCGCGCAATTTCTTCTTGTCGAATTTGTTCGAGTGCGATTTTAAGTTTTTGAATCGTGGGAGAAATTAACATTTCTTTGCTCCATTCTTCAAAATCCGCAACGGCTTGTTCAATAATCGCTTCCACCTGCGGCACGGCGGCTTTTCGACGTTCGATAGCTTCTTGTGTACGGTTGTTGATTTGGTCAATATTGAACAATACAGCACCGTGAATTTTTTCAATATCTTGCTCAATACTGCGCGGCATCGAGAGGTCAATAAAATAGCGAAAACCGGGAAAATCTATGTTTTTGAGCAAATTAAGCGAGATAAGGGGCGATTGCACTGCGACGGAGCAAACAATCAAATCGGCATCGGCAATGCCGGAAGACAAGTCGGCAAGCGGCAAAACGGAATAATTACATTCGTTTGCCAATTCGACTGCTTTTTCGTGCGTGCGATTGCAAAGTGTTACGTTGCAAGCAGAATCGCGCAAATTGCGGGCAACGTCTGCGCCCATTTCGCCCATACCGATAATCAAAACTTTCGGAGCGCGAAAACCTTCAGCAAGTTCGCGTACAAGTTCGGTCGTTGCGTAGGCAACCGACGCGGCACCGTCGCGAAACGCGGTTTCTTGAAAAACTTTTTTGTTGGTGAAAAAAATTGCGTGCAGCAAGCGGTGCAAAAATGCTCCCGCAAGCCCCGCATCTGCCGACCATTGGTAGGAATTTTTGACCTGATGCGAAATTTGAATATCGCCGACTACTTGCGATTCCAAGCCGATAGACATTCTGAAAAGGTGTATTACTGCCTCACGCGCATCGGTAATGGAGGTGAAAAATGCCTTTTTTGAGGCAATTTCGGTATTTCCTTTAACAACAGAAAGCAAGCCCGTCAGTTTTTCGGATAAATCAAATTCGGAAGTATAGTAAAATTCGGTGCGGTTGCAAGTCGAAACAACCAACAATTCACTCACTTCCAAGACTTCTTTACCGAGTTGCAAAAAACGCTTCGCTGCGGATTCGTCTAAGGCAACCAATTCTCGAATTTCAACCGGGGCTGTTTTGTATGAAAGCGTTAACGCTTTAAAGTTCCATTCCATAATTAGTAAAATTTTCCAAACAAAATTACTAACAAGTGTGCGTATTTTTTTGTTTAGCCTAAAATTTAGAATGTTTCTAAACTTTGTTTTCAGCCGAATTGCGTGTAGTTGAAAATACTATTGGGTTTGTATGAAAAAACTTAGTTTGTTGAATTGCAGCGTTTTATGCCTTTCGGCGAGATTCTGATTGCCCGAAATTTGCATTTTTGCGACTCGTTTATTCCCTTTCGACTCAAAATTTCATAATTTTTTTGCAACACAATTTTCCAAAATCGTGCAGGCGAATAGGAATTTTGCCCATTATTTTACTACGATTTTACCAAACGAAAGGGAATAATTCGTCAAGAGTTCATTTTACTTTGAGAAAAGTTGCTTCTGATTGGTAATTATTAAAAAAAATAAAAAATCTTTGGGCGTTTTTGGATTATTTTAACACAGTCCGTCGGGAGCAAAAAATTGCAGACAGAACAGAAGAATTGATAATCGAAATTTTTAATTTTTTTTGTTTTATTTTTGCCCTATAAAAAACATCTGAAATGCAAACTTTAAGATACAGCATCAATGCGGAAATGCCCGCAGGTAATTTTTTGAAAGTCGGCTTGCACTTTCGCCCGAAAGCCAAAAGCAAACAAACCGAATTTCAGCTCCCTGCTTGGCGACCCGGCAGGTATACTTTGCAAAATTTTGTTAAAAATATTCGCAATCTTCGCTTTGAAGACGCGAAAGGAAATTTGTTGAAAAGTGAAAAAATTAACAAAGACCGTTGGGAAGTGCAGCATGAAGCGGGAGAGGACATTTTTGTTCAATATGAATATTTTGCAAGACAATGGGACGCAGGCGGTTGCTATTTTGATGACGATATTGTCTATATCAATTGGATTTGCCTCGCAATTTACCCTGTCGGTTTTGAAAACGAATCCTGCACGGTTGATTTGAAAATTCCCCAAGAATATCAGATTGCGGGCAGTTTGCGAAAAGAAAACAATAAACTTTTTGCCGAAAATTTTGACACGCTTGTCGACAGCCCTATTATTGCCTCCAAAAATATTCATTCGCGGCAATATACCGTACCCGAATCAGATACAATTTTTCACCTTAGCGTCTATGCGCGACGCGAGCCTGAATTGGACAAATGGTTGGAAGATTTTGCCGCTTTTACCTCCGAGCAGTTAAAAATTTTCGGAGAAATTCCGACAAAAGAATATTGGTTTTTGCTCTTGATTTTGCCGCATCAATTTTATCACGGGGTCGAACATTTGAATTCGACTGTCATTGCGCTCGGTCCCGAAGACCGCATCGGCGAGCGCAGCCTCTATGAGGAGTTGCTCGGCGTTTCTTGCCACGAACTTTTTCATGTTTGGAATGTAAAAGCAATTCGCCCGAAAGAAATGATGCCGTATCGTTTTGAAAAAGAAAATTATTTCAAAACGGGCTTTGTAGCCGAAGGGGTAACGACTTATTACGGTGATTATTTGTTGCTCCGAAGCAGCGTTTTTGAAACGGAAGACTATTTTCGCGAGTTGAATAAAATGCTCAAACGTTGGCGCGACAACTACGGGCGACAAAATCTTTCCGTAGCCGATTCTTCTTTTGATTTGTGGATTGACGGTTATGAGCAAGGGATTCCGCAACGCAAAAAATCTATTTATGTCGACGGTTGCCTTGCCGCGCTGATTTTGGATATGAAAATAAGGCGAGAAACCAATAATCAACGTTCTCTCGACGACCTGATGCGGCTTCTTTGGAAAAATTTCGGGCAAAAAGGCAAAGGATATTCCGAAAAAGATTACATCAAAGCTGCCGAAAAAATTGCGGGAATAGACCTTAAAGACTATTTTGATGAGCTTATTTACGGTACAGCCGATTTTACTCCGCACTTGAATCACGCGCTTTCGTGGGTTGGCTGCGAGTTGATTTTTGAATTTCCGAAAGATTATTCCGATTATTTTTTCGGTGTTCAGCTCAACGGGAACACGGTTCGCCTCACGGCACCGCTTTCTCCCGCCGAAAATATTTTTTCGCCCGAAGATGAAATCATTGCGATTGACGGCTTAAAAGTAAATGCGGAAAATATTCAAAGGCATTTTAAAGGAAAAGAACGTTTGCACTTGCATTTTTTCCGTGCAGGACGTTTAAAAGAGGCGACTATGCAGCAAAACGGAAGTGTCTTTTTTGAAAAAACAAGCATCAATTTTGTCGAAAATCTTACCGAAGAACAGCGCGAAAATTTTGAATATTGGGCGGGTTTGATGTAAATTGTTTCGCAAAAATACCAAACCTGTAAGTTTGTGAATAGCTTATAGGTTTGGTAATCAATCTTTTATACGCAATGTATGAATAAATCGTAGATTTGTAAGTATTTAGCCGGTTTGCCCAAGAATGTAGCGCGAGCTTTAGCTTGCGACCTTATTTTCGCTTGTTGAAGATACTTTCCTTCTTAAATCCGCAAGCTGAAGCTCGCGGTACGCGCCGGCTAAACAGTTAGGTAGATTTTACGGTCTTTTTGTTTTAAAAAGCATCGTAAAAGCCTTGTACAAAGCTTGGTGCATAATATTTGCGTGATTTTCGTCGGGCAAATAAGCTTCCAAAACAACAAGGTTTTTCTTTTTCAGTCCCCGGATTTTCTTGCTGATTTTCTTTTTCCCGTTCTTCATGATTTTTCCTTCATTACCTACGGCAAGAAAAATTTCTATATTTTTCCCCTGATAATCGGCTAAATTTTGCCCTTTTTTCAGCAGCGATTCATTGTCCCACCACAAACTCGGGCTGATAATAATGTATTGCTCAAAAAGTTGTGGCTTGTTGAATAAAATTTCCGTCGCCAAAAGTCCGCCCAAAGACTGCCCTATGAGGCTTTTTTTGCCGCCGAAGCCGTAATTTTTTTCAAGCATCGGCAGAAGTTCGGTTTCCAAAAAGCGAATAAAATTTGCCGAACCGCCCGTTGTCGGGTAATTTTTTTTATCCGTTTCGATGCTTGTAGGATAAGTAAAATCGCGTTTTCTGTCCGTATTTTCGATGCCCACAAGAATACAGGGCGGCATGATTTGCAGCCACGGGAAGGACAAAAAATGCAACAAACCCGCCGTGTGCAAAAAATCCTCCGAACGAGAGCCGTCGAGCAATACGATTACAGGGAGCTTTTTGAGCGAATCGGAGGGCAAATTTTCGGGCAGATAAACATTCACTTTTCGTGTTTCTTTCAACACCTCGGAGACAAGCGAATCCGTAAAACCAATGACAAGCGGCGTTTTCGTAAAATTATTTTGAGCAAAAACAGGCGCGGAATAAAATCCCAAAATGCTCAACAAAATGACACAAAAATAGGCACAGGATAAAATTTTCATACAAAAATGTGTTTGGTAAATAGAGCCGCAAATTAGGCGGCGATTCTATTTTTTGCAATAATTTTTGATGATTTAACCTATTTGTAAAATCTAAAACCAATGATTTAAGGGCAGGATTTTGAATAATTGAATAGACCGATTGCGCTTTTGCCGAAAGCGGAACTTCCGAATTGAGTAATGGTTTTCCCATGCCATTAGCGGCAACCACAATGACCTTTTTAACATCAAGGAGCATGCCTCAAAAATGTTAACAAAACTATCAGGCTTATTTAACTAATCTTAACAATACCCTACTGAATGCAGACTCCGGATTTGATGCAGATGTGCTTAGAGAAGTTTGTCGTAAAAATGGCATTAAGCCCAACTTTGACATCAATAAAAGAAATACCAAAAATGAGTAAAAAAAAGTGAATACGCTTGATTATCAAGTATATAAATAGCGATTCTCTATCGAACAGCTTAACGCATGGGGGGCGGATACAAGACACTTCTGTCAGACACGAAACTTCTGCCATTAATTGGGTACAATTGCATTATCTTGCCTTTTTTCTTATTTTTCTAAAAAAAAATTTCAAGTTTAAGATTTGTTTCAAATGAGTTCTATTAAGTAACCGGACATGGTATTTGCCAATAATAATATTTTTTCAACTAAAATTGAGAAAAACGTTCGCTTTTTTTATATTTGCAAGCTATTCGTTTAATTTACAAATATAAAAATCATGACAGAAAAAGAATTTCACCGCGAATTGTCTTTAGAGCTAAAAAAAATTAAC
>JBPOJO010000196.1:0-13984 GCA_052033485.1 Bacteroidota bacterium
TTATGATTAATCAAGTGTTATGAATAAAATTTAGCTTTTTCGGTTACAACTTATTTATTCCCTTTCGAGTGAAAGAATCGTTGTTAAATAATGGACAAAATTCCGATTCGCCTGCGTAATTTAAAAAATCGCGCTACAAAAAATAGGAAAGTTTTCCAAAATAGCAGGCACCTACCACCCTCCCCAATTCCGCAACGAATAAATTTCTGTCTTTTTTTATCTTTGCATTCCGTAACGCGGCTGCATGCTTGCAATACCCCGTTTCGCTACGGCAGAATAATTTTATCAAAACTAAACAGCAGCCGCCGAAGTTTTGTATTTTTAAAAAACTTTTCCATGAAAAAATATTGCTTTTTATCGTTGATTTTTGCACTTTTTGCCTTCGTCGCGGAAGCGCAGCCAACTCGTCAGATGAATGCGAGTGAAATTAAACTTGCCCTCGAAAAAATGCTCGTTGTCGGCAACGTCCTTTACCTTGCCGCCCACCCCGACGATGAAAATACGCGCATGATTGCATTTCTTGCCAATGAAATGAAGTTGCGAACGGCTTATCTTTCTCTCACTCGCGGCGACGGCGGACAAAATCTCATCGGCGCGGAAGTGCGTGAAAAATTAGGGCTTATTCGCACGCAGGAACTGCTCGCCGCAAGAAAAACCGACGGCGGTGAGCAATTTTTCTCCTCCGCTAATGATTTTGGCTTTTCTAAAGTCCCCGACGAAACTTTTCAATTTTGGAACAAAGAAGAAGTTTTGTCGCAGATTGTTTGGGTCATTCGACGCTTCAAACCCGATGTCATTCTCACGCGATTCAACCCGAACAGCGCGGGAAAAACACACGGACATCACACTGCATCGGCACTTTTGGCGGTCGAAGCTTTTCATGCGGCGGCTGATAAAAATCGCTTTCCCGAGCAGCTCGACAAAGTTTCGGTTTGGCAAGCGAAGCGAGTTTTGTGGAATACATCTTGGTTTTTTTACGGCACAAAAGATTATGACAAAAGCAATTTGCTCGGTGTTGAGGTCGGAATGTTTAACCCCCTGCTCGGAAAATCTTACGGCGAAATTGCCGCGCAAAGCCGCAGTATGCACAAAAGTCAAGGTTTCGGTTCGGCTGAAAACAGAGGCAATGAAACAGAATATTTTGAACATTTGGCAGGTGAAAAAGCCGAAAAAAAGCTTTTCGACGGAGTAGAAATTTCTTGGCGCAGAATTTCGGGAGCTGAAAAAATTCTCGCTTTGACCGAAAAAATTAATGCCGATTTTCAACTCAACGCACCGCAAAAATCTTTGCCCGACCTGCTCGAACTCCGCCGAGAATTGTTGAAATTGCCTGCGGATACGCATACGGAACAAAAATTGAAAGATTTGGAGCAAATTATTTTGTCTGTTTCCGGACTTTGGCTTGAATTGACGGCAAAAGATTTTCAATATGCCGTTTCCGACAGCATTCCGCTTACGGCTTCTTGCATTGTGCGCAATCCGCAAGTGAAGGCACAAATCGAAAAAATTGCTTTTTCGGACGGCTCGCAATTAGCACCCAACAAAATTTTGCCCGAAAATATTTTGGAAAAATTTCAACAAACAGTTCTTGCGCCTGCGCAGTCCACACAACCGTATTGGCTGCTCAAAAAGTCCTCCGAAGGTATGTACGAAATTGATAAATCCATGACTTCTTTGCCCGAAAATCCGCCTGCTGTTTTTGCCGATTTTCAAATTCGTTTTGACGACGGAAGCCTCATTTTGTATCGTGTCGGCGCATCAAACAAAAGAACCGACCCTGTGGAAGGCGAAATTTACCGCCCCCTCGAAGTTTCACCGCCGATTTTATTTTCTGCCGATGAAAAAATGCTTATTTTTGCCGATAATGTCGGTAAAAAAATTGCCTTAAAAGTGCAATTCGTCAAAGCAAAATTTAACGGAAAATTGAGCTTAAAATTGCCGGAAGGTTGGCGCGCCGTGCCGGAAGAAATTGCCTTCAGCGCAAATGAAAAGGCTGAAGAAAAAGAAGTATTTTTTGATATTGTGCCCGAAAAAAATGCAAAATCCGGCACTGCGGAATTTTTCTATACTGATGAAAATGAACAAAAAAAGGCAGGTTATTTTGTCGAAACGATTGATTACAAGCATATTCCGCAGCAAACACTTTTCCCGAAAGCCGAAATTGTGTTGAAAAAAATTGAGCTGACACGCCGCAAAAACAAACTCGCCTACCTTGCCGGCGCAGGTGATGATATTCCCAAAATTTTGTCGCAAATCGGTTACACAGTCGACATGATTGGAGAAAATGACATCAGCAAAGAAAATTTGGCAAAATATGATGCCCTTATTGTCGGAATACGCGCTTTTAATACCCTCAAAAGGTTAAAATTTGACAACAAAATTATTTTTGACTATGTCGAAAACGGCGGAAACGTGATTGTGCAATACAACACTAATCACGATTTGGTTACAAAAGAAATTGCTCCCCTCAAATTGACGCTCTCGCGCGAACGTGTAACGGAAGAAAACGCGCCTGTTTCGGTACTTTTGCCCGACAATCCGATTGTAAATTTTCCGAATAAAATTTCGGAAAAAGATTTTGAAAATTGGGTGCAGGAGCGCGGTTTGTATTTTCCGAACGAGTGGGACGAGAAATTTGAGGCAATTTTAGCCGCGAATGACAAAAATGAGCCCCAAAGAAAAGGAATGCTTTTAACACTTTCTCACGGAAATGGTAAATACATTTATTCGGGAATTTCTTGGTTCAGACAACTTCCGGCGGGTGTTGAGGGCGCGATTCGCCTTTTTGTCAATTTGATAGAAAGTAAGCAATAGCGTTCATTTGTTAAAAAATGCCCTAAGCGTTTTTAAACTCTTAGGGTGTTTTTTAACAGAGCTGCCCTGAATTACTTAATTTTCTAAAACACAATTCAAATTGAGCAAAAATGTCTACCTTTGCGAAAATGTTTTCCTTATTGGTTCGTCTTATGAAAGCTGAAGTTGCAAAAGCCGTAATTTATCTCAAAAAATGGTTCAAAAGAGACGAAAATTCGCCTCTTCCTCTTGAAAATTCACTCTCGAATGAGCAGGAAGATGATTCCGTTTATCTTCCGAGCCGAAAATTTTATATTGTTAATGATTGGAAAATCAGTACTTTGGAAGCCGGAAAAGGCGAGGAAACGCTCTTGCTTGTGCATGGTTTGGGAAGCGAAGCAAAACATTGGGAAAAAAACATTTCAGAACTTGCCAAAAATTTTAGGGTGATTGCCCTTGATTTGCCCGGTTACGGTCAATCCGAAAAACGCTATTTTACGCCGAAAGAAGGCATGATTCAATTTTTTGTCAATATTCTGAAAGAATTTATTCAACAGCAGATTGCGGAGCCGGTTTTTCTTGTCGGACATTCGATGGGTGGACAAACCGCCATGTGTTTTGCCGCTCAAAACCCTGATTTGCTGCATAAATTAGTTTTGCTTGCACCCGCAGGCGTTGAAGATTATTCGGAAAAACAAGCAGCAGTCATGGATAATTTGCTTAGTTTTTATCCTGTTTTGGGAAAAAATAAAACTGCCGTCAAAATCGGTTTTCGACAAAATTTTTATGAAATGCCGCCCGATGCCGAACCGCTTATAAATGAGCGAATTGCGCTTGCCGAAAGTGAAGATTATCCTCTTTATACGAAGTTAATTTCGCAATGTGTTCGCGCTATTCTTACAACGAAACCCGAATTTTCTAAAATCCGCACCAAAACATTGATAATTTACGGCGAAAATGACCGTTTGATTCCGAATGCGGTTTTGAACCCCAAACAAAAAACAATGCACATTGCAGACCGCGCAGGGCGTTTAATTGCCGACTCCAAAGTTATTTTATTGAAAAAAACAGGGCATTTTTTACAATTTGAAAAGTCCGAAGAAATTAATTTTTTGATAAAACAATTTTTGGCAAACGACAAATAACGCCGTTTTGCGCTTGATTTTGCCGTTTTTCAACTGTTTAAATCGCCGCTTTACAAACACTTTAACGTGCTTATGAATAAAATCATTCATTGAGAAAATGTAATACTATTGTTTTTTGAATTTGTTAATTGATTTTAAAACAGACTGTTACCGATGAGCAACGCCGAATTTTTACCGCTTGCCGAGCGAATGCGCCCGAAAACGCCCGACGAACTCATCGGGCAAGAATTTCTTTTGGGGCAAAACGGTGTTTTGAGAAAAGTGATTGAAAAAGGCACAATGCCTTCCGTTATCCTTTGGGCACCGCCCGGAACGGGAAAAACAAGCATTGCGCAAATCATTGCTTCGATGGTAAAAATGCCTTTTCGCAGTTTGAATGCCGTTCAGTCAGGCGTAAAAGAAGTTCGTGAAATAATTGAAGAAACCAAAAACGGCAGAAAAATTTTACTTTTTATTGACGAAATTCATCGTTTCAATAAATCGCAGCAAGATGCCCTTTTGTTTGCCGTTGAAAAGGGGCGAATTGCCCTCATCGGCGCAACGACCGAAAATCCTTCTTTTGAAATTAATTCTGCCCTACTTTCGCGCTGTCAGGTATATACTTTAAAAGCTCTTGATAAAACGCATTTGAGAAAAATAGCGGAAAATGCTTTGCAAAACGATGTTTTTTTGTCCGAAAAAAATTTGCGCATCACGGAAGAGGAAGCATTATTTAATCTTTCAGACGGCGATGCCCGAAAAATGCTCAATCTTTTAGAACTTGCTGCCCAAAGTGCTGAAAATCAGGAAATTAATAATGAAATTGTTATTGAAGCGGCGCAAAAAAGAACCGTACTTTACGACAAAAACGGCGAACAGCATTATGACATTATTTCTGCTTTCATTAAATCTGTTCGCAGCAGCGACCCGAATGCAGCCGTTTATTGGCTTGCAAGAATGATTGAGGGCGGCGAAGATGTGAAATTTATAGCCCGCAGAATGGTCATTTTGGCATCGGAAGACATCGGCAATGCGAATCCGACGGCTTTGGTGATTGCGGTCAATACTTTTCAGGCGGTAAATCTCATCGGATACCCTGAAGCGGAAATTATTCTCTCCCAATGTGCGGTTTATTTGGCTTGTTCTGCAAAAAGTAATGCCTCATATTCGGCGATAAAAAAGGCAAAATCTTATGTACGCGAAAAGGGAAATTTGCCCGTTCCGATGCAACTGCGCAATGCGCCGACGAAATTAATGAAAAATTTGGATTACGGCAAGGGGTATCTTTACGCACACGAGCATCCCGGCAATTTCGTCGCGCTTGAATGTATGCCCGAAGAAATTGCAGGAACGGTTTTTTATCAGCCCGGAAAAAATGCGCGTGAAGAGGAAATGAGGCAATTTTTGAAAAGAAATTGGAAGGAAAAATACGGCTATTAATTTTTAGATTCTTTACTCTCATTTTGTAAAACATTGTATTACAGTTGTTTGCGAAAACAAACAAACCTCTGACTTTGTTCGCCGCAATTACTGATTTTCAATAATGTTGATTTCATTTTGCGAAAGATTGTAAAATGTATAGACCAAGTTATCAATTTTTTTGTCTAAAAATTTGATTTTTTGGTACTTTGATTGAATCTCGAGTTTTTGCTCTTCAAAAAGCGGCATAAACTCCAATTCTTGCTTTTTGCGTATTTTTCCGTTCGATTTTTTTATTTCCGATACAAGATTCGCCCAATCCAATTCAAAGTAATTTAACAATTTTTGTGTGGCTTTTTTGATGTCAAAAGTTGAGAACAAGACGGTTTGAAAAGTGTGCGTTTGTTCTGATATTTCTTTATGCAGTTTTAAAATTTCACTGACAAGCTCCTCCATCTCGATTTGATTTTCTTTTGAGATTTCTGTCGGAATGGGTAAGGCTTTCAAATAGTTGGGATAAACGTCAATAAAGCCGCCAAAAACTGAGCCGTAATATAAATTCATAAGTTTGCTGTTGATTATACCGAGCAAAAATGCCAACGAAAGCGTTTTTTCCGAACTGTGTTCTCGGTGACTGACCGGAAGATTATGCTTAGAATTTATCAGAATACATTTTTCCGAAGTATATAACTTTCTTACATCAAAAGTTGCCAAAATATACAATAAGCCCGAACTCCTGCGAATAATAATTTTCTCTTTCTCAAAAAGTTCATTAAACTTGGGCGAACGCATACGCTCAAAATTATTATCATAATCAAGGAAAAGATTTACTTGCGGATAACAATATCTGCCAAATTCACGTGATTTTGGTATATCCGCGCCTTCAATGTATGGTTTAAAACCATGAGCTTGTTTAGTATGCAATACCTCAAATTTACTGTAACCGCTTATTAACTCCTGCTCTTCATTTCGAAATTCTTTACCGTGAATTTCAGCCCCTGTCGAAACATAAAACAGTTCGCCGAGCGGTACGCCTGCCTCTTTTATTTTCTTTAACAGTTTTCCCGTTTCGTCTAATCGTTCGGTTCGAAACATGAATAAATCAGGCTGCCTGTAATGTTCAATGTCAACCGCATGACTTTTTAAAAAACTGTCTTCGCGAAAGTGAATAATATCAACCGAATTCTTTTTTTGCAAAGACTTTGTAATCAAAGGAATACAAGTCGGAACGGTCGCTTGTTCAAAAATGCGCGCCTCATGCAGGTCTGTAATGCTGAGGAGCGAAAATTTGTCTAAAATCAGTTTTCGTATTTTTGCGGCAAAAGATTGATTTAAAAATCCGTAAGGAATAATGAACGAAAAATAGCCGTCTTCGGCAAGCAGTTGTAAAGATTTTTCGACAAAAGGTATATACAAATCCCATTTGCCCGAAAGGGTTTCGTATTGTTTGGTATGATTAAAAAATTGCCTTTCTTGGTAGCTCATGTTATTCGCACTGACATAAGGCGGATTGCCGATGATGGCATCAAAACCTCCGTCCGCAATGATTTTGTCAAATTCCGAGTACCAATTAAACGCCTTATTACTAACGGATTCGTCGTCAATAAGCGAATTGCCGCATTTTATGTTAGAGTCCAAAAGAGCAAGTTCGTCGTTCTTACTTGCCGATTTTAACCAAAGTCCGAGTTTGGTAATTTCAACGCTTTCGGGGTTTAAATCTACTCCGAAAAGATTGTTATTGACAATATTTTTCTTAATTTTTGCCGTTTCTTTGCTTTCGGTTGAGGGCGCGTTGAGGAATAAACCGCTTGTTTTGAGTTCATTTTTTTTGCCGTTCAGTTTTTCCAAAATGTCAATGACAATCAGGTGCTCTTTCAATAAAAAGTCAAACGCCTGCGTCAGAAAAGCACCGCTTCCGCAAGCAGGGTCAAGAACTTTTATGTTGTTTAATGCAGCCTGATAAACTTTCCATAAGGCAATATGCTTTTGTTTGTCGGCTTCTTCGGCAGGAAAATCCTCTAAATCATTAATTCCGATTCGATTTTTTTTATTCACGAGCCATTGACCGATTGTTTGCTCAACAATGTAAAACGTCATTTTTTCGGGCGTGTAATATATTCCTTCTTTTTTGCGCTTATTGCCGACCATGAACGGCGAATGATAGATGATTTCATCGTCAATTTCTTGATAGTCAACAAAACTGTTTTCCGTAATTTCTTTTTTGAGCAGCTCAATGTCCGTTAAAGATTGTTCAAAAATATGCCCCAAAACATTGATGTTTAAATCGCTTTCGAAATCATAACGATTCAAATTTAGCAATTGTTTTAAGAAAAAATCTTTAATTTTAAGCGAGTCAATTTCGGGATTGTATCGAAAAAGTCCGCCGTTGAATTTGTGCATTCTCGGCGGCAAACCTTTATCTACGGCATCAAAAAAGCTGCAAAGTTGCGCCCACAACTTTGTTTCGCTTCTTTCCCAACTTAATTCTGCTGCTTTTTCAACATCATTCAATACGTTAAAATTGATTAAATTGTAGTCTTTGATGACGCTGATAAAAATAATTCTGTCGAGAATAGTTTGAACATATTGCAGCAGGTCTAATGAATTTCTGTCGGGATTATGATGTTTCAAATGCCTGAAAAAAACTTCGCGCAGGTATTGATATTCCGCATAAAACTCCTTTGTAATGTTTTGCTCTTTTTCCCACCGATTTTGAAGTAAAATATCAATCGTTGAAGCCGTGTTTTCATAAAATAATTGCCGGTTAGCCAATAAAAAATAAAATCGTGAAAAATTAGCAACATCGTCAAGCGCAAGAATATCGAAATATTCATATTTTGTCATATCATTTGCCTGATACAAACGAATCTCAAGAAAATTACTGACAATAAGCCATTTACATTTTTCGCCCGATTTTGCGGCATACATAAAGCCTTGCTCAACGGCACTGCCCTTAAAATCCGAGCGATTTTGAGGTTTATCAAGCGTGTTATTGGCATTTTTGATTTCAATGACTACCCGAACATCTTTTTTGACTTCCTTTTTATCTTCGATTTTAAAAAAGCCAAGCGCGGCATCAGCTTTTTTTCCGTCGTGTTCAGTTTTGTTTTCTAAACGCAAATTCCATTCCGTCGAATTTTTGTATTCATATCCGAGAATATCGCCAAAAAATTGTGAAATGAAAAAGGCTTTCAGCTCTTCTTCCTTAGCATTATATACTTTACCGCTTACAATATTTTCTTGCCAATTTTTAACTGTTTCAATTTTTTCTTTGAGATTAGCGATGCTTTTTGCAAAGTGTATACCTGCTTTTTGGTTGATTTCTTTTATCGAAAATATTGTCTGATGCTCTTGCATGACTTTAATTTTTTTTTTTAGAATGCAAAAATAGTAAAAAATTGCACCGCTGCAAATTACAGGGCTTTTTCATGGAAATTAAATCTGATTTTTGAGCAGGGTTTTGCGAGCATCTTACTCACAAACTTTTTTTTTAAGAAGCCGCAAGATGCCGGCGATACTTTTTTGAATCGCCTGACTAAAATATAGGCTGTCAAATGATAAAAATAACGAGCAAATTTTTTTGTAAACAAGCACTACAACAAATTATTCTGTCTCCGACAAGTTGATTTCGCTGCGCCAAAGGCATAATTTGAAAAAAAATGCAAAACTTTTATGGAATTTTGTTTGGCTTTGCATCTCATTATTGAAACTAAATCCTTAACTTTATGCTTGTCAAACTTAAATCAAAAACCATGACTGTTTTCATCGGAACACTCACCGTTTTTTTCATTGCGATTTCACTTTTCGGCTCCTCAAAGTCAGGCGAAAGTGATTTTTTGAAAAAATTAAAAAAATTGTTCACCGCGTTTTCGGAAAAAAACCAAACCGAAACCGTGTATTTACACCTCGATAAAACATTTCTCAAACCCTCCGAAACCCTTTGGTTTCAGGCATACATCAGAAACGCGCAAACTTTGCAGCCTTCTTTTTTAAGCGAAATTATTCGTGTTGAAATCCTCAATCCGAAAGGAAATGTCGAAAAAGAAATGCACCTCATCGCAAAAGATGCTACCGCAGGCGGCGATTTTACCCTCGATGAAAATGCACCGGGGGGACTTTACAAAATTAGAGCTTACACGAATTGGCAAAAAAATTTCCCCGAACAACTTGTTTTTGAAAAAGAATTTCAAGTACAAAAAGTTATTCTGCCGCGTGTCAAATTGAAGTTGGAATTTGAGCGCGAAGCGTACGGAAAAGGGGATAAAGTTACCGCAAAATTTAATGCGGAAAATCTTAATAATCAAGCGATTGCGGAACGTGAAATTCGTTTTAAAATCGCATTGCAAGGTACGGAATTTTTTTCGGGAAAAACCGTTACCGACAAAGAGGGCAACGCAAAACCCGAATTTGATTTGCCCAAAGATTTAGCCTCTGCCGATGCTTTATTGACCGTCATTTTGGAAAATAACGGCTTCACCGAATCCATTTCGCGCTCAATTCCCGTTAAATTGGATAATTTGAGTTTTGAGTTTTTCCCCGAAGGCGGTGAATATCTCAACGGTTTTGAGAGCAAAATTGCTTTTCGCGTTACGGACGAATTCGGAAAACCCGCCGATGTAAAAGGCGTTATCACGGACGAAAACGGCAAGGAAGTTGCTGAATTTGACAGTTTTCACAAAGGTTTGGGCAGTTTTATTTTTACCCCCGATAACGGAAAAAAATACCAAGCTAAAATTACAAAACCCTCAGGCATCGCAAAAACCTACCAATTACCCGATGCACTGCAAAACGGCTACGCTTTTCAAATTTTGAAACAAAATGAAAAAAGCCTCGACGCACAAATTTTCAGCACGACCGAAGAAGAAATGAACATCATTGCGCACGTGCGCGAAAATGTCTTTTTTTCAAAAACAGTTAAAGTTTTTAAAGGCATCAACAACATTGAAATTCCCCTCGAAAACGCCCCTGTCGGTGTTGCGCAACTGACTATTTTTGATAAAAAAGGCATCGAGAGAGCTGAAAGATTGGTTTTTGTCAATGCAGAAAAAACTTTGACTGTTAAAGTGAAAACAGACAAGGAAAAATATCAACCGCGCGAAAAAGTCAGTGTCAGCATCGAAACTACGGACGAACGCGGTATTCCCGTGCCGGCGCAGCTTTCCGCAAGCATTGTTGATGACAAATTGCTCGCTTTTGCGGACGACAAACAAGGACATATTTTGTCAAAAATTTTATTGGAAAGTGATTTGAAAGGTGAAATTTTTGAACCGAATTTTTATTTTGACAAAAAAGAAGCTAAGGCGACAAAAGCACTTGATTTGCTCATGCTCACGCACGGTTGGCGCAAATTTACTTGGGAAAAAGTTATCAAAAACGATGTAAATTTCACCCACGAAGCCGAAAAAACGTTTGTTTCGGGTACGGTGATGAGTTCGGATAAAAACAAACCTGTCAAGGGCGCGCGCGTTTATCTTTCTTCAAATCCGAAAATTGAAACAAAAACCGACACCGCAGGCAAATTTACACTCAAAGGAGTCGAACTTTATGACCCCGCAGCCGTTCAAATTGCGTTCGAATCATTTACTGCTGCCTATACTTTTTATTCTTATTCCGCCGCGCCCGTGATTTATCTCAACGACTATCCGCGCCCGAAATATGCTTCTCGTGACCGCGCCGCTGTCGGAGGCATGAAAAGAAAAGGAAAAATGAACGAAGAAAAAGACGGCGAAAAATTAATGATGAATGCAGCCGAAGGGGCAGCTCCGTTTGATGACGACGCAGAATTTCCGCCGATGAAAGGGCTTGAGGAAGAAGCAGTTTTGCCCGCGGTTGTTCAAGAAGCTATCGAAGAAAAACCGGAAGTTGTTATCGCAGACATTGTTACACGTGATGCACGTGCTGAAATTGCTGCCAAAAAACCTGCGTTTGACAAAAAAGACGCGCGTATGGACATGGACGAATTAGCCGGATTTGCCGATTTTGAAGGCGAAGAAGTCGAACAAGAACAGCAAAAAGTGCTTTATTACCGTGCAAGAGTATTTTCCGCGCCGGACTATAAAAACGAGCAAACACCCGCAGTCAGAACGGATTTTCGCACAACTGTTTTTTGGAAAGGCGATATCAAAACCGATAAAAAAGGAAAAGCAAATTTTGAATTTTACAATTCGGACGAGATAACTGCTTTCAGAATCGCTGTGGAAGGCTTTGGCGCGGACGGCAATGTCGGACGTTCGGAAACGGTTTTTGCCGTTGCCAAACCTTTTTCGATGGACATCAAAATTCCGATTTCGATGAGCATGGGCGATGAAATTTCCGTTCCGCTTGTTTTGGCAAATAATACCGATAAAGTTTTGGAGGGCGAACTCAATATTACCGCGCCGGACGCTTGGCAGAGCAAAGGAAATATTTTGCAAAAAATTTCACTCGCGCCCCAAAAAACACAGACCATTTTCTTGCACTATACTGTTTTGAACAAAGCAGGAAAAGCGCGTTTTTCCGCAAGTTTTACGAGTGCGGGGGCGAAAGATGCTTTTGAACAAGAAGTAGATATTTTGGCAAAAGGTTTCCCGACCGCGCTCAGCATTTCGGGACAAGAAAAGTCAAAATCATGGCAATTTAACATCAATTCGCCCGTTGAAGGCACTTTGAAAGCCAAAGTCAGTCTTTATCCTACTACTTTGAGCGACGTTTTGGCGGGCATCGAAAGTATTTTGCGCGAGCCTTACGGTTGTTTTGAACAAACTTCTTCGAGCACTTATCCGAACATCATGGTCATGCAATACATGCGCGATTTTGAAGTTTCCAAGCCCGAACTTGCCGCAAAAGCGAAAGATTTAATCAAAAAAGGCTACGACCGTTTGGTAACTTTTGAAACTTCCGAGAAGGGTTACGAATGGTTCGGCGGTGCACCCGGACATGAGGCTTTGACGGCTTACGGTTTGTTGGAATTTAAGGATATGCAAAGTGTGATGCCGGGCACGGTGGACGGAAAAATGATTGACCGCACTGCCGAGTGGCTTTTCAAACGTCGGGACGGAAAAGGCGGTTTCGGGCGCAACGAGCGCGCTTTGGATACCTACGGGCGTGCCGATGCGGACATTACGAATGCGTACATTGTTTGGTCGCTCACGGAAGCGGGCTATTTTGCCGCAGAAGCGGAAGCCGAAGCAATTTTGGCTTTGGCGGAAAAAAATGACGACCCTTACTTTTTGGGTTTAGCCGCGAACATTGCCGCGAACATTGCGGAATCCGCTAAAACACAGGCGAATGACAAACACCCGCGCATGCAAAAAACGGCAAAGGTGATTTTGGCAAAATTATTCAAAATGCAAAAAGAAAACGGTGCATTTGAGGGCAAAAAACATTCCATCACTTGCTCAACCGGCGAGGGTTTGCATGCCGAAACGACTTCTTTGGCGATTTTGGCGGCATTAAAAATTTCGACTTTGGACGCAAAAGCCTTAACTTCTGCGGTCAATTATTTGATTTCGGCGCGTTCTCCTTACGGCGGTTTCGGCAATACGCAAAGCACCGTGATGGTTTTAAAAGCACTCAATGCGTATGCGCGTTATGCAAAACGCACGAAAGAAAGCGGCATTTTGAATGTTTTTGTCAATAATAAAAAAGTGGCGGCATTGAGTTATGACGAGGGCGTTCAGAATGAAATTGCGATGGAAGGCTTGGAAAAATATTTTAATGCCGGCACAAATACTGTCAAATTAGAATATGACGACAAGGTGCAAAATCCTTTGCCCTACACGCTTTCTGTGGCTTGGAGCACAACTTTGCCGAATACTTCTAAAAATTGCAAACTTTCATTGGAAACAAAATTAGCGGCAAAAGAGGTGAAGGTCGGTGAAAATATTCGCCTCACTACTGTTTTGCGCAATACGACAAAAGACGGTTTGCCGATGACAATAGCGATATTGGGTATTCCGGGCGGGCTTTCGGCACAGCCTTGGCAGCTCAAAGAATTGCAGGAAAAAGGTCATTTTGATTTTTACGAAGTTATCGGAAGCGATGTTGTGTTGTATTATCGTCAGATGAAACCGGAAGAAAGCAAAACGATTCATTTGGATTTAAAAGCAGAAGTAAGAGGCACTTACGAAGCTCCTGCCTCGTCTGCCTACCTCTATTACACGGCTGAGGACAAATTTTGGGTCAAAGCGGAAACTGTCAGCGTGAAGTAGGAAAACGCGCAAATCCTAAACCTATAAGGACATAAAGCCTTATAGGTTTTTTTTGTACCTTTTTAGTCGGTGTGTACCGCGAGCTTCAGCTTGTGAATTGTACCGCGAGCTTTAGCTTGCGAAAAGTACCGCGAGCTTTAGCTTGCGAATTGTACCGCGAGCTTTAGCTTGCGAATTGAAGGAAAAGAAGAAAAAAAGTATCGCACGCTGTCGCTTGCGGAGACACAAACGACGGCGTAAGTGATGCTGTCGGGCGGAAACCTTGCGTCGAAAAAAATCAAAAATAAATTCGGCTTTTTTTTCAAAAAATTTTTTCATTCACCGGATTTACTTAATTTGCGTGCAAAAATAGAAAAAAATGAATATCGAATTTAACAAAAACGAAGATAACCTGAAACAACTTTTGTTTCAATTAAAATCCCGAAGTGAAAAAGTCATGCAGGGAGGCGGCGCGAAAAA
>JBPOJO010000572.1:0-2119 GCA_052033485.1 Bacteroidota bacterium
TTTCAAATTTAATCTTTCATTTTTGCAGGCGGAGGATTGGCACGCCTCTTCGGGTATGGATGTCGGACCGCACAATGCAAAGCTCAACGGCGACAATAATCCGGGCAAAGATGCCCTCAATTTTTACGGAGACGATGACAATCCCGCAATCGGCATGGTCGGCGGTGTTTCGGTGAATCGTACGGGTTATGATGAAAAATATTTAGCCAATTATCGCACAAAAAATTTCAAATCAGACATTTGGCTGCACTATAAGTTGACTGACAAAATTGAAATTTCGTATATGTTCAAATATGCAAATGCCACCACAGTTTTGCACGGTGGGAATCGTTATATGCTGAACGGCGTTAATTTTATGCAACACAGAGTAGAATTAAGCGGTGCTAACTTTTATCTTCGCGCTTACAGCATCAGCCAAAATATGGGAGACAGCTATGACACCCGCAGTCTTGGTTTTTTATTGAACCAAAAATACGCGAGTGATGCCGATTGGATAAAAGATTATCAAGAAGCGTTTGACGGAAAAGTATCGGGGTATGATGCAGCAAGTCATGAGGCAGCTCGTCGTTATGCCGACCGCAATCGTTTGCAACCCGGCACGACTGAATTTGACAAAGCAAAAAGCGAATTGATAAGCAAAAATTCTGTTGATGAAACAGGTAAATTGCAAGGAGGCGCGCGAATGCGTGAAGACCCGAACCTTTACCATGTTGAAGGGCAATATGATTTCAGCACCAAAACAAAAAAATATGCAGATGTGTTGGTCGGCGGCAATTATCGCTACTATGATACCAAAAGCTACGGCGGGGTTTACAACGACGGCGTTAACGGCAGTCCTGTGAGCTATGACGAATTTGGTGCATTTGTTCAAGCATCGCGCAAATTGCTTGATGAAAAACTCAAACTTGTCGGTGCAGTTCGTTTTGATAAAAGCAAAAATTTTCAGGGCAACTTTACGCCGCGACTTTCAGCAATTTTTAGCCCAAAAAATAACCATTTCATTCGGGCATCATATCAAACAGGTTTCAAAATGCCCATTATGCAAGAGCAGTTTATCAACATTGATTTGCGTGCATTTCAGCTTATCGGCGGGGTTAGCGGTGTGATTGCGAATGATTTTGTTCACAAAAATTCCTTTACGATTGCTTCCGTTACGCCTTTCGTGAATGGTTTTATTGCGTCAATGGGCAGCACGGGCGGCGATTTCGCGAAATCTGTTCAGGACAATGCGAAGTTGCTTGAGAAGGCAAATATTGATTTTGTGAAACCCGAAAAGGTAGCTTCTTATGAAGTCGGTTACAAATCTCTCATCAGCGACAAGCTTTTGTTTGATTTTAGCTATCATTACAGCCAATATCAGGATTTCATCGGTTTGCAAGTGGTGATGAATACCCCGACTGAAATCAACAATCCGATGGCGGGAGCTGACATTTTAACAGGAAAATCGCGTGTATATTTGGTTTACAGCAATGCAAAAGGCAGCGTTTCGTCACAGGGATTTTCAGGTTCATTGACTTATACATTGCCGAAGGGTTTCAGTGTTTCGGGAAATTATACATGGGCAAAACTTTCAAAAGAAGACGATGCAGACCCCATTATTCCTGCCTTTAATACGCCTGAACACAAAGTTAATTTAACATTCGGCAACAGAAATGTTTACAAAAACATAGGGTTTAACCTTGTTTGGCATTGGCAGGACAAATTTATGTACCAATTCGCATTTGTACCCGGCTACAACGCAGAAGTACCCTCATTTCAAACACTTGATGCACAAATTTCTGCAAGATTGCGTAAAAATCTCGGTTTGAAAGTCGGCGGCACTAACATTTTCAACACACGTTACGTGCAAGCCTTCGGTGCAGCGACAATCGGTTCGTTGTACTATGTCAGCCTCACTTTTGACCCCTTGCTTCGCTGAGTTTGGTTTCATCTATCCGCGTTTTTGAGGGTAGATGAAACGTTTGTGTCTTTCGGCTGATTGAACGGGGAAAAATTTGCGCAAAATTTCTGTGTGAATATGCTCAAGAATCAACAGCCGAAAGAATGCAAGATTTTACGATTAAACCTGCTTGCGGTACATTCGGGCAAAAATTACAAATTATTTTGACAAGAGCCATTG
>JBPOJO010000745.1:0-2081 GCA_052033485.1 Bacteroidota bacterium
GCGCAGAAAAGCTAACAAACCTTGCAATTTTAATAATTTTAAAGAATGAAATGCGCTCTATAAAAAAACGCATTTCATTTTTTGTAACGATTAAGACGATTTGCCCAAGAATACAGCGCGAATTTTAGCTTGCGACCGCTTGTTGCAGGATACTTTCTTCCTTAAATCCGCAAGCTAAAGCTCTCTGTCCGCTTCGGCTAAACAGTTACCATTTTTTTAAAAACCTAAATTGAATTGTAAAATGCCCTTTATGTGTGCAAAAAAGCACCAATAAACCGGCTTTTTCGCAAACTAAGTTTACACTACATTTCGTTTTAGTTTTTAACGAGTTTAAAAGATTTTAACTCATCAAAACCGGTAACATTCAAAAAGTAAGTGCCGGCAGGCAAATGTTTCACTTTTTCATTCAAATTCAGCTCCGTCGATACGGCGTTTTCTTCAAACGAAAATACTTCGCGCCCAAGGTCGTCCGTCATGCGGAAAGCCAAATTTTTCATTTCCGGATTTTGAATATTGACGATTAAGTTATCTGAAAACGGTACGGGATAAACCGAAACACCTGCTTTTAAGCCGTCAATTTGCAAACTTCTGATGGCGGAATATTTAAAATTTCCGTTAGAATCGTTTTGTTTGAGGCGATAATAAAGAATTTTTTGACCTAAAGCAGTAATTTTTTCGTCTTTGAAACCGTATTCTGTAGCTTTGTTTTGCGCTTTTACCGTTCCGACCGTTTCAAAATTTTCACCGTCAAAACTTCTTTGAACGTCGAAAGATTCGGCATTGATTTCATGCGCGGTTTTCCAACTCAGGGCGGCATCCTCGCCGATTCTTTTGACTTGAAAAACAATCAATTCGACAGGAAGCGGATGTGTTATATCCGAAAAAGTCCACGAGTTGAGAATATTGTCAATCGTCATCGTGTGTGTGCGCCCGAGCATAGGAATCGGCGGATAAACCATCGGATACCAAGGGAAAGAAATATAATTGTAGCCGAATGTCCTCCACAACTGCATCTGAGTCAAGTCTTTACTGTTGTCAAAAACAGACAGCCACGAAAAAGTTGCGTCCCTTGTCAATGCCGTGCCGATATTCGTCGGTATAATTGTCCAATAACAATCTATACTTTCATTTCCATTGATGATAACATAGCCTTGTGTAGGTGCGGGTCCGACCGTGTTGCCCGTCGCGTGCCCCGTGCGCCTTTCGAGACGAACATTGCCTAAATTGCTGCCGGCGAGCATTGAGAGGTTCAAAAAAAGCGGAAATGCACCCGCATTAATGACACGTGCTTCCATGATTGCCGTCCTGACGATATGATTTGCATTCGTTTCGGCAGGGTTATTTGCCGTTGTGGTGAAAACTATCGGGCTTGCGTCATTCGCGAAAAGTCTGCCCGAAGTCAAAAACAAATCCGATGATACGCGAACAGCTCCCGTTAGCCCCGTATTGGATAAAACGGCATCATTTCCAACATTGTTGATTTGAAAATCTTCCAAAATAATGGTCGAAGTGCCTGCTACAAGCTGCTCCGTTGTTCCCGTGAGGCGCAAAAGCGAAGTGCCGCCCGAACCGACAAGTGAGCCGTCGTTGGTTACGTCAGTATTAACATCTAATGTGCCGTTCAACGCAACAACGCCCGGCGCTTGATTGGTAAAATATTGCAGACATGTAACGGTCGTTCCCGCCAAAATATTGACATTCGCATTGACAACGGTTACTTGTGCGTTAGCTGTTTGGAAAATTAAAAAGGCGAAAATTAAGAGTATCGTTTGTAAATTGTTCTTCATCTTGTTTTCGATTAAAAGTGTTATTAATAAGACGAATAAAATGAAGTAACGGTTGTATCAAAACAAAACTTTAACATAATTTTTAAAATTAATATTTTATTTGGTTTGCAGCCTGTCTAATATTGTTTTTCAAAATTTTGTATCAAAAATAAATTAAACTTGTTGTCGAGGCTGTCCGAAAAGTCATTTTTGAAAAATTAAAACCAAACATAATTCTTCGACACCCTTTTTGCTAATTTTTAACGGAGCTTTAACAACGTTTTTTCTGCAATTTCTGTCAAAATTACTCCGCTA
>JBPOJO010000322.1:0-4852 GCA_052033485.1 Bacteroidota bacterium
GCATACATGGACGCAGATAAATTTTCTATCAGTCGTTGAAGACACAAACAACGGCAGAGCTTACTGCTTGTTTATCAGTCGTTTGTGAAGACACAAAACAACGGCGGCAGAAACGGGAAAAAACAACGCCGTGTACCGCAAACTTTCGGCGCGAGCATAAATTTGCGGTACATGGCGGAAATTTCAAAATCTATTCTGTTACGGTTTCAATTCTTTGCACGACAATCTCCGATTTTTTGCTGTCCCAAAATATTTTGGAGACGCAAGTCGTGCGCTCCCTGCCGGGGGCAAAAAATTGGTCGAGATGCACAAATTCTTGATTCGCAACAAAACTGTTGAAGTCGAGAGAAGCCAAACCGCCGCAGTTTGCCGCATCATCGCTTGCCGATTTCAAATCAGCATTAAGTTTTTCGGTTTTAGCCGTATCGGTTTTCCTTGTTTTATTGTTAAAAACAAACATTTTTGCTGCATTGACTTCCGCGGGGTCAGTGCCGAGGGGATTGTCTTTCGGAATGAGAACATAAACTAAAGCGAAGTCGGACTTGGGTAAATCCACAACTTTGTTTGAAATAATAGTTTTTTTGCCGACAAAATCGTTAAAAACTGCCTCTTTTTTCAATTCCTCAGGCATTGTGCGATTTTGTGAGCCGGTTTTTACGGTTGCGGGCGTTTGCGTACACCTTATAAAGAGCACTGCAAACAGGAAAATCAAAACAGGAAAGAGAGAAATTTTAGTTTTTTTCATTGTCTTAAAAAATTTAGAAAAAATATTGCCCCCAAAGGCATTGTAAAGGTCTTAAATGTAGGAAAAATAATCATTCAAAAATACTTTTTGAAAAAAAAAAGAAAACATTGGTATTTCTTAATTTTATCTTGCATATTTGCAGACCGTATTCACTTTGAATTTGCACGGGCAGAAATAGCAATATTTCTGATTTTTTTGTAAAAAAAAACGAAAATAACTTTGTTGACATGAAGTTTGTCGTATATTCAACTGCCTTGCTTAGGACTTTGAACGCTTTAAAAAGCGTCATTCCTTCGAACCCTATTTTAAGCATTGCCGAAAATTTTCTTTTCGAAGTAAATGACGGCATCTTGACCGTTACGGCGACGGATATGCAAATCGTTATGATTTCGGATTTGCAGGTAGAAGCTACCGAAAATGCAGCGATTGCTATTCCGGCGAAAATTCTGTTGGAAACTGTTAAAAGTTTGCCCGAACAGCCGATTACTTTTGTACTTGATGTTGATAACACAAGTGTCGAAATTCAATCGGCAAACGGTCGTTACAAAATAGGCGGCGAAGTTTCCGAAGATTTTCCGACCAATTAGGCTATCAAAAGTTAGTTGACGGTGCGTTTTGAAACCGGCACTATCGCAAGTGCACTTGCTTATACACTTTTTGCCGTCAGTACGGACGAATTGAGACCGCAAATGAACGGTGTTTATTTCGATTTCAAAACCGACTACATGAATTTCGTCGCTACGGACGGGCATCGTTTGGTGCGCTATCAACGCACGGACATTCGCACGGAAGAAGAGCGCGGTTTTATCATTCCGACAAAAGCCCTCGAAATTTTGAAAAGTGCTTTGCCGTCCGAAAATACGATGCTTGAAGTACAATTCAGCAGCCGTAATGCGTTTTTCACTTTCGGCAGTACGCGCATGATTTGCCGTTTGCTCGACGAGAAATTCCCCGATTATGCCAACGTTATCCCGATGAACAACGATAAAAATTTGATTATCGAACGTTCGTTGACGATTTCTTCTTTGAAACGATTGATTATTTACGCCAATAAAATTACGAATCAGGTGCGCCTTTCACTTCGTGAAAATTCTATCACAATTCTTTCCGAAGACCCTGATTTTTCAAACGAAGCGTCTGAAAACCATTCCTGCGATTATAATTCCGAAGATTTTGACATCGGATTCAATGCAAAATGGCTTACCGAAATGCTTACGGCAGCGGCATCATCAAAAGTTCGTTTTCAGTTCTCCTATCCGAATAAAGCGGCATTGCTTAAACCCGAAGAAAGCCTTCCGAACGAAGACTTGCTCATGCTTTTAATGCCTATTATGCTTCATTCTTATTAGAAAAATTGAATTTTGGTTACTATTTAGCTGTTTTGCCCAAGAATGCAGCGCAAGCTTTAGATTGCGACATTATATTCGCTTGTGAGGATACTTTTCTTCTTAAATCAGCAAGCTGAAGCTCGCGGTACACTCCGCTAAATAGTTGCAGAAAAATTGAATTTTGAATATTTAAACCTGACATTTCTGAGGATTTGTCAGGTTTTTATATTTTAATCCCAACGAAGATGTTTCACGCTTTCCCCTCTGAATTCGACTTCTTTCAGAGCTTCAATGCCGATTTGCAAATGCCGTTCGGCAAACGAAGAAGTTACACTTTTATCACTTGAGCTTGTTTTGACCCCTTCCGGAATCATCGGATTATCCGAAACGAGCAGCAATGCGCCGCGCGGAATTTCGTTTGCAAAACCGACAGTAAAAATTGTTGCGGTTTCCATATCAATCGCCGTTGCGCGAATTTTTCGCAAATATTCCTTAAAATTGCTGTCGTGTTCCCACACGCGGCGATTTGTCGTATAGACTGTTCCCGTCCAATAATCCACGCCGTACTTTTTGATAACGGAGGAAACGGAGCGTTGCAGACGAAAAGAGGGCAAAGCGGGCACTTCGGGCGGCATATATTCATTGCTTGTGCCTTCTCCGCGTATTCCGGCAAGCGGCAAGATGAGGTCGCCGACCTGCGTTTTTTTCTTCAAACCGCCGCATTTTCCCAAAAAAAGAACGGCTTGCGGGTTGACAGCCGTCAATAAATCCATCACGGTTGCTGCCATAGAGCTGCCCATGCCGAAATTAACAATCGTAATATTTTCGGCGGTAGCGGTTTGCATCGGTTTTTCTTTTCCGTATATTTGCACTTGGTATTTTTCGGCAAATCTTTCAACGTAATTAATAAAATTAGTTAAAAGAATGTATTTACCGAAATGCTCCAAACTTGTACCCGTGTAGCGCGGCAACCAATCGCGCACGATATGCGTTTTATTGAGCATATCTTCGGGTCTGATATCCAAACTATCCATATAATTGTTGTTAAAATGACTGATTTCCCGCTTTGTTTTCCTAAATCCGAACTCAAGTTAAGCATTTCCGGCGATAAATTAACGGTTTGGGACATCATTCGCAAAAAATATATCATTTTAACACCCGAAGAGTGGGTTCGGCAGCAACTTTTGCATTTTTTAATCAAAAATCATTATCCTGCGACATACATGAGCGTTGAAACGGCGGTTTCAAAATCGAAACACGCGGGGCGAACGGATATAAAAGTATATAACAAAAGAAACGAACTTTTTTTGCTTGCCGAATGTAAAGCACCGTATCTCAAACTCGGCAACGCGGCACAAACGCAACTTTCGGCATATCACCAAAAATTATCGGCTCAATTTCTCTTGCTGACGAACGGCGCGGAAATGCTTTTTTTTGAACAAAATGAGGGAAATTTGCAGCAAATTCGCACTTTGCCTGAATGGAAATGAGCAAAAGGGCTTGTTTTTGTTTTTTTTCGGCAATACTTTTCAACTGTTTTTAAACGAAATTGAGTAAAATTGGCAGGATTTCAGGATTTTCAGCATAAAATTGTTGTTTTAAAATTATAAATTCTGAAAATCTTGTGCTTAGTTTCAAAGTGATACGAACAACATTATATTTTTTCTCATTCAGACAGAGCAGCTCCCAATCAAAGTGCGCCCTGACCTGATGATAATGCTTCCTGAATGTAGCGCGTGATTTAGCTTGCGGATTTGGAGAAAAGTATCCGGCAACAAGCAAACGTTAGGTCGCCGGCTAAAGCACGCGCTACATTCTTGGGCAAACCGGCTAAACAGTTACTTATTTTTTTGTAAAAATTCACAGTAAAATGTTTCAAAATGCGGTTCCGAAAGTAAAAAAAAGCCCGAATCTTGTTAGCTGCTTTGATTTGAAAACTAATATATGCATTTTTGAATGAAATGAAATTGTAAAAACCGGCTTTTATTCCTCCTAAAAAATTCCGTTTGAAATCGTGTAAAGTCTGACTTGCAAAATTTTGAATAAAACGGAGTTTTTTTGAATTTAAAAACAAATTTTCGCAGGTTTTTTGCACTTTTTTTATCTATTTTAAAAAAAATATTACACACGCTTTGATTTTTCACAATAAAATTCCTAACTTAACATCGTGAATCAAACCGACAAGATTTTTCGGTGATTTTCATTCGCGTTTTGAGAGAACAAAAGCCCGACTAAACATCATTTTGAAAACTTTACCCAAAACACTCTTATATGCAACTAAGCGAAAATCAGGCTGAAATTGAAGAAAAAGAAATAGAAAAAAGATTTAAAGCTCTTGTCAAAATTCATAAAGCCAAACTTTATGACGATGACCTTGAGCATATTAAAAAGGCTTTTGATGTTGCCAAAGAAGCACACCGCGAACAGCGACGTAAAAACGGAGAACCCTATATTTTTCACCCGATTGAGGTAGCAAGAATTGTTACGCAAGAAATGGGTTTAGGCTCTACGTCTGTGGTTTGTGCCCTTTTGCACGATGTTGTCGAAGATTCTGACATTCGTTTAAAGGATATTGAAGCGATGTTCGGAGTGAAAATCGCTCAAATCGTTGATGGTTTGACCAAAGTCAGAGAGGTTTTCGGAAAAAAAGAGAAAGAAAAAGAAATTAATAAATCGGAACAAGCGGAGACATTTCGCAAAGTTTTGCTCACAATTTCGCAGGATATTCGCGTCATTCTTGTCAAAATTGCCGACCGCTTGCACAATATGCGCACGCTCG
>JBPOJO010000150.1:0-4165 GCA_052033485.1 Bacteroidota bacterium
CACTAAAGTCGCAAGCTAAAGCTCGCGGTACACTAAATCCGCAATCTAAAGCTCGCGGTACACTAAATCCGCAATCTAAAGCTCGCTGTACAATAAATTCGCAAGCTAAAGCTCGCGGTACACTAAATTCGCAAGCTAAAGCTCGCGGTACACTTATTAACAGCTTGTAAATTTTGAGAGGCATTTCGCTGCTCAATAAACTTTTTTTTCAAAAAAATTTTTATCTTTGCCCATCATTTTTAATCGCTCTACCTTCGAAAAAATGCACATTATCGAAACAATCCTCAAAAATCGCATCATGGTCATTGACGGTGCGATGGGGACAATGATTCAACGTTATCGCTTGGAAGAAAAAGATTTCCGCGGCGAACGATTTAAAAATCATCAGAACGACCTCAAAGGGAATAACGATTTACTCTCGATAACCCGACCCGACATCATTAAAGCTATTCACCGTGAATACCTCGAAGCCGGCGCGGACATTATCGAAACCAACACTTTCAGCGGCACAAGCATTGCGCAGGCGGATTACGGCTTGGAAAATGCGGTTTATGACATCAATTTCCTTTCCGCAAAAATAGCCAAAGAAGCTGCCGCCGAATTTAATGCCGCGAATCCCGACAAACCGCGTTTTGTCGCCGGTGCTGTCGGTCCGACGAACCGCACTTGCTCGATTTCTCCGAACGTCAATGACCCCGGCTTTCGCGCCGTGAGTTTTGATGAAATGAAAAATGCTTATTTTGAGCAAATTAAAGCCCTTATCGAAGGCGGTTCGGATTTGATTTTGATTGAAACAGTTTTTGATACGCTCAATTGCAAAGCCGCAATTTTTGCGTTTAACGAATATTCGGATTTTGCCGGATTGACGGGCGAAAAAAGGCTTCCGCTCATGGTTTCCGGCACTATCACCGACCAAAGCGGTCGCACACTTTCCGGACAAACCGCCGAAGCGTTTTGGGTTTCGCTTGCACACGGCAATTTGCTCAGCATCGGCTTGAATTGCGCGCTCGGAGCCGATTTAATGAAACCGCACATTCAAACCCTCTCGCGCATCGCGCCCGTGTACATCAGTGCGTACCCGAACGCAGGTTTGCCGAATGCCTTCGGCGGTTACGACCAAACCGGCGCGGAAATGGCGGATATTTTACAATCATTTGCCGAAGAAAATTTGCTCAATATCGTCGGCGGCTGCTGCGGTTCGACACCCGAACACATCAAAGCTATTGCCGATATTGTCAAAAATTTTAAACCGCGCCCCTTGCCTGACATCGAGAAAACCTTGCGAATCAGCGGTTTAGAAGCGGTTACAATTTTTCCCGGCAGCAATTTTGTCAATATCGGCGAACGCACAAATGTTACCGGTTCCGCAAAATTTGCCAAGTTGATAAAAGATGATAATTTTGAAGAAGCTTTAGGCGTTGCAAGGCAGCAAGTTGAGGGCGGGGCGCAAGTCATTGACATCAATATGGACGAGGCAATGATTGACTCGGCTAAATCCATGCGCAAATTTTTGAACCTTTTAGCCTCCGAACCCGACATCGCGAAGATGCCGATTATGGTCGACTCCTCTAAGTGGCTTGTGATAGAGGAAGGTTTAAAATGTATTCAGGGTAAGGCAATTGTCAATTCGATTTCGCTCAAAGAGGGTGAAGCAGAATTTATCCGACAAGCCAAATTGGTCAGAAACTACGGCGCGGCGGTGATTGTTATGGCGTTTGACGAAAACGGACAAGCGGATACTTTTGAAAGAAAAACAGAAATTTGCAAACGCGCATATACAATTTTGCGCAATATTGATTTTCCTGCCGAAGATATTATTTTTGACCCGAACATATTTGCGATTGCGACCGGAATTGAGGAGCACAACACTTATGCTCTTGATTTTATTCGTGCGGTAGAATGGATTAAGCAAAATTTGCCTTTTGCGCGAATCAGCGGCGGCGTTTCAAATGTTTCTTTTTCTTTTCGCGGCAACGAACCCGTACGTGAGGCGATGCACACTGTTTTTCTTTTTCATGCGATTGCGAAAGGAATGGACATGGGCATTGTCAATGCCGGCATGATTCAGGTTTATGACCAAATTCCGAAAGACCTTTTGGAAAGTATTGAAGATGTTATTTTTAACAGAAAACCCGATGCTACCGAAAAATTGGTAGAAATTGCCGAAAAATATAAAGGCAAGGGCAAACAACGCGAAAAAGACGATTCTTGGCGACAAAAACCCGTGCGCGAACGTTTGACTTATGCCTTAGTGAACGGCATCTCGGATTTCACAGACGAGGACGTGGAAGAAGCGCGACACGGTTACGAGCGTGTTTTGGAAGTGATTGAAGGTCCGCTCATGGACGGCATGAATGTCGTGGGCGAACTTTTCGGCGCGGGTAAAATGTTTTTGCCGCAAGTGGTAAAAAGTGCGCGGGTGATGAAAAAAGCAGTTGCTTATCTCCTGCCTTTTATGGACGCTGAAAAGGCAAAATTAAAGGCGGAAGGTAAATTAGATGAGCGTAAAAACGGCAAAATTTTAATGGCAACCGTCAAAGGCGACGTGCATGACATCGGAAAAAATATCGTCGGTGTAGTTTTGGGCTGCAATAATTATGAAGTTTTGGATTTAGGCGTGATGGTGCCGGCGGAAAAAATTATCAACACCGCCCTTGAAGAAAAATGCGATGTCATTGGTTTGAGCGGCTTAATTACGCCTTCTTTGGACGAAATGGTCTACATTGCAAAAGAAATGCAAAAACGCGGTTTGAATATTCCCTTGCTTATCGGCGGCGCAACGACCTCTCGCGTGCATACGGCGGTAAAAATTGCCCCTTGCTACGAAAACGAAGTTATTCACGTGCTTGATGCCTCAAAAGCCGTTCCCGTTGTGAGCGCGCTTTTGCAGGACGAGCAAAGAAAGGCACTTGCGGCGGATATAAAAGCGGATTATGAGCGGCTGCGCGATGATTTCGGAAAAAGAATTGCGGCAAGAGAAGCAATTTCTTTGCATGAAGCAAGGCTGAGAAAATTCAAAATTGATTGGAATAATTACCAAATTCCGAAACCGAATTTTATCGGAGTAAAAACTTTTAAGGATTGCGACTTGTCGGAAATTCGCGAATACATTGATTGGTCGCCGTTTTTTATGACGTGGGAACTCAAAGGTGCTTATCCGAAAATTTTTGACAATCCAAAATACGGTTCGGAAGCAAAAAAGGTATTTGATGATGCCAATCGTTTGCTCGATGAAATTATTGAAAACAAATTATTGCGAGCAAATGCTGTTGTCGGGATTTTTCCTGCGAACGCGGTCAATGACGACGACATTCAACTTTACAAGGACGAATTGCGCGGCGAAAAACTTGCGCTTTTATGCAATTTGCGTCAGCAACCGAGCAAAAATGAAAATTCGCCGTCGCTTTGTTTGAGTGATTTTGTTGCGCCTGCGGAGTTTGCTTGTGATTACGTGGGAGCTTTTGCGCTCACAACGGGAATCGGCTGCGACGAAATGGTGCGAAAATATGAGGCAGAACATGATGATTATCACGCTATTATGGTCAAAGCGGTGGCGGACAGGCTTGCGGAGGCATTAGCCGAAAATATGCACGCACGAGTACGCAAAGAAATTTGGGGTTATTCTTCGGCGGAGCAATGGAGCAAAGAGGATTTGGTGAAAGAGCGTTACAGGGGCATTCGTCCTGCGCCCGGTTATCCCGCCAACCCTGAACACACGGAAAAAATCACGCTTTTCCGACTTTTAGAGGCAGAGAAAAATGCAGAAATTCAGTTGACCGAAAACTTGGCGATGTATCCGACGGCTTCCGTGAGTGGATTTTATTTTGCGCACCCCGAAAGCAAATATTTTGGTGTAGGGCGCATTTTGAAAGACCAAGTCGAAGACTACGCGAAACGCAAAAACATGAGTTTAGACGAGGCGGAGCGATGGTTGAGCAGCAATTTGGGGTATTAGCTTTTTCAAACGCCTAAGGTTAAATCTGTTAAATTGAAGGCAATTTCCTGCTTATTTTTTTTCAAAATATTAAAGCGGGAATTGCCTTTTTCCCTTTCGACTTAAAATTTTATACTTTTTTACAGCCCGATTTTCCAAAATCGTGCAGGCAAATCGTAATTTGCCCATTATTTTACTACGGTTTCGGCACCCGAAAGGGAAAAAATTAAT
>JBPOJO010000370.1:0-1565 GCA_052033485.1 Bacteroidota bacterium
AATGCTGTCGCGCGCTTCCTGACTTGAATAGGTGCCAAATGTAAAAAAATCGCGCTTTTGCAATTCTTTCAGCGTTCTTAACACACCTGCCTCGCCTCGGTCAAAGGAGTGGTTATTGGTTGTAACAAGAAAATCAAAACCTGCCTGCAAGAGCGCATCAGCGTAAGAATTGGGTGTGTTAAAGGCAGGAAAACCCGAATAATCGCTTGTTTTACCCGCTAAAACGGTTTCTAAATTGCCCACAGTCAAATCGGCATCTTGCAAAGCGTCACGAACAGGCTCAAAGTACGACGAAAAATCATACGTCCCATTGTCTTGGCGAGCGAATTTAAAGATAGGAGAGTGCCCCATTAAGTCGCCCACGAAATGTAAGCTCAACTCTGCATCTTGGTTTGTTTTATGCTGTAAATCAAACACTTGCATTATCTTTTTTTGAGCTAAAACGTCTGCAAAAAAGATAGAAAAAAAGAAAATGAAAGCCATTGATAACTTTCTGACACTAAAAAAAAACATATTCACTTTTTTGATATAAGCTAAAAATCTAAAAAAAAATGCAACAGAACGAGGCTGTACGAAATTATAACCAGAAAGGGAATAAATGACGGGAAACTGATTTGTACTCGCAAGATACACTCTCAAAAGCATTTTTCCAAATATTTTTTTGTAGTCCATGTAGAACGGACTTTAGATAATGTTCGAGTCTTTGTTAATGGCAAAGGTATATAGGGCTAATGGGAACGCTGCAATATTGGCAAGGGGAAGCAATGGAAAAGCATTTTTGGCGCAGGCAAGGAACAGAAAAATCTTTTTTTGAAGGCTCTTTTCCTTCCTTTTTTGTACTTTTGTGGACTAAAATAATTCCAAAAAAGATTCGGAGAACTGCTCGTTATTTGAGTTGCATTGTGCGGACTAAACGTTGTTTTATTGAAATTTATCTGCATTCAAAAATTGCAATATGGATTTTTATGAACCTTCGCAAGCCGATAAGTCTATCGGGGCTACAAACGTCGCAATAATAAAGACATGATGATTCCGTATGAAGAGAATTATAAACTCATTTAAAAACAAATTATATGAAAATAAATCGCTATTTTTTATTTTTTATTTTTTTTCTTACATCAACATTTTCTCTTTGGGCAAATGGCTGCACTTTTTCTCTTACGGGCGAGGTGTGGGCTGGAATGGAAAAAGTGCCTTTTGTGCATTTAGATTTATCTCCATTACATCGCCATGCCACTGCCAATGAATTGGGGCAATTCCATTTTCAAAATTTATGTGCAGGCGAATATCTTTTGCGTGCAACTGCGGTAGGATTTGAACATTTTAGTATAGTCCTTATAATAAAAAAAGATACTTTTTTAAGGATAGACTTAAAAGAGAATCCGATGCTAACCAATGAAGTGCTTGTTCAGGAAAGTCGTTGGGAAGACGCTTATCACAGCAGTCAAAGTATTCAAATTATTAAAATCAATGACTTGCAAAAAAGTAATGCTATTAATTTTTCAAAAGGTATAGCTGAAATAGCGGGAATCAGTAGCATCAACACAGGCGTAGGAATCGCTAAG
>JBPOJO010000132.1:0-9586 GCA_052033485.1 Bacteroidota bacterium
TACCTGTGGGATAACTATTTCCTGTTCGACCATACTTGTGCAGAAAAGCATCGTGTGGGAGTGATGGCGGGTTCGTCTGCACAGTGGAATGAGAATGATTACCTGAATGCGCAGAAGAACGTATTCATGTTCGACAATGTGCATGAAATGGATAACGGTCAGGAGATGTACGCCATCGGCGGCAGTTCCAATGAATGGGCGTTGCTCTCTTACATGGCACGTATCAACTACTCTTACGAAGACCGCTATATGCTGACGGCAACTGTCCGCCGTGATGGTTCCAGCCGTTTCGGTAAAAAGAACCGTTGGGGTACTTTCCCTTCTGTATCTGCCGCATGGCGCATTTCGCAGGAAAGCTGGTTCCCGAAGAATGACGTTGTGAACGACCTGAAAATACGTGTAGGATATGGAGTGACGGGTAATATGCCTTGTTCAATTGAGGCAATTGACACTTTTATCGCAGCAAAAATCCTTTATGCCCCCGGAAAAGCTTCAAATGCAGGCGGTGTGGCTACTTCGGGCTTGGAAATGTCGCAAAATTCACTCCGACTCAGTTGGTCGCGTGAAGAAGTTGATTCGCGTTTGCACAACATTATGCGCAATATTCATGCGCAATGCGTGGAATACGGACGTGAAGAAGACGGTTTCGTGAATTATGTCAAAGGCGCAAATATTGCGGGATTTGTAAAAGTTGCCGAAGCAATGCTCGGACAAGGTTTGGTATAGGCTTTGTTAATAAAACGTCAGTTTTCAGAAAAATTTTTCCTGCTGAAATATTCTTTCCGAAAACTGACGTTTTGTCATATTAAATCGTAACCGCATGCGGAACTTCTGTTTTGTCCGCGTAAGAGTGAAAACAACTGTCCTCTAACGCCGAAAATTTGTAGCCCTGTTCGGCAAAATAATCCAAAAATCTCGGCAAAACATATTGCATATTTTTGGCAGCTTTTATGCTGTCGTGAAATGTTACAATTGAGCCGGATTCCGTATTTTTCAGCGTTGCGCGAAGGCATTTTTCGGCTGACAAACTTTTGTCAAAATCGCCCGTGAGTACGTCCCACATGATAATATTGTATTTTTTTTGCAAAAATTTTGCTTGCGAAGGTTTTAATAAACCGTGCGGCGGACGAAACAAACGATGTCTTCTGTCTTGTTTTTGCTCCCCGAAAAGAATATTTTCCAACATCTTTTCGCACTGTTCCACATTGTCAAAATAAGTTAAATTATCCGTAAAAAGACCCTGCAAATGGTTGTATGTGTGATTGGCAGCCAAATGTCCCTGCTCCGTTACGTCGCGTAAAATGTAGGGGTATTTGCGGATATTGTCTCCGACACAAAAAAAGGTGGCTTTTGCATCGTATCGGGCAAGTTGTTCGAGCACAAAATGCGTAATATCAGGTATCGGACCGTCGTCAAAAGTCAAAAAAATAGTTTTTTCGGCTTTAACTTGCCATTGAAATTTTGGAAATAGGCGCGCAAAAAGTCGCCCTGTTTTATGCGTGTACACAGTTTTTACAGCAGAATTTGTAAACAATTTTTTTTCTTTTCAGTTTCAAAGCGGAAAACTAACCCGTCAAAACACGATGAAAATAAACATTTTTTGGTTTCGCCGCGATTTACGCCTTTTCGATAACACGGGGCTTTTTGAGGCTTTAAAAGCTGATTTGCCTGTTTTACCGATTTTTATTTTTGATACCGAAATCATCGAAAAACTTGACGACAAAAAAGACCGCCGCGTTGCAATCATTCATTTTTTTTTGAAAAATATTAAAACCGAACTTCAAAAATCCGGCAAAGACCTGCTTATTCTCTGCGGAAAACCTGCCAATGTTTTTGAAAAAATCTTGTCGGAATACGACGTTGAAGCCATTTTTTGCAATCACGATTACGAACCTTATGCGCGTGAACGCGATGCAAAAATCGAAAAAATTCTTCTCCGGCGGGGCATTAATTTTCACAGTTTTAAGGATATTTGTGTTTTTGAAAAAAATGATGTGCTCAAAGACGACGGAAAACCCTACACGGTTTTTACGCCCTATTACAAAAAGCGTGAAACGCTTTTTCGTCCGACTGTTTTGCAACATCAGGCGAGTGAAAGTTTGCAGGGGAATTTTATGACTGTTTTGTTGCCTTTTCATTTTCCCGAACTTTCGGAAATCGGCTTTGAAAAACCCGAAAATTTCAGCTTACCGACATATCAAATTGCTGAAGAATTTTTGAAAAATTATGCGCAAACCCGCGATTTTCCCGCTTTGGAAGGCAATTCTCATTTGAGCGTTTATTTGCGATTTGGGCTTGTGAGTATTCGGGCGATTGAACGCGAGGCGCGTTTGCACAGCGAAACTTTTGTGCGTGAGTTGGTTTGGCGTGAATTTTTTATGATGATTTTGTGGCATTTCCCGCGTGTTGTCGGGCATTCTTTTCGCAGCGAATATGACAGATTGGCATGGCGAAATGACGAAAAAGAATTTCAACAATGGTGTGAGGGCAAAACGGGCTATCCGATTGTTGATGCGGGAATGCGCGAATTGAACGAAACAGGCTTAATGCACAACCGCGTTCGCATGATTGTCGCCTCATTTTTGGTCAAACATTTATTGATAGATTGGCGTTGGGGAGAAGCCTATTTTGCTCAAAAACTCTTGGATTTTGACCTTTCGGCGAATAACGGCGGTTGGCAATGGGCGGCAGGAACGGGCTGTGATGCCGCGCCTTACTTCCGCGTTTTTAATCCTGCTTTGCAGACAGAAAAATTTGACAAAGAGAAAAAATACATACGAAAATGGGTCAAGGAATACGGCACAAGTGCTTATCCTGCGCCGATTACGGAACATTCTTTTGCGCGCGACCGGTATTTAAAAGCCTGCCAAAAACTTTCGGAGTAAAAAAAAGTGAATGGGCTTTGCGTGAGGATTAATTTTTTCAGCATCTTTCAAAACAAAGTTTTGATTTTTTTGTTCTATATTGCAAAACAAAATCGGTCATATTTTCGCGGCAAAATTGCTTTTTACCGCCGATAAAACCGCCCGATTTCATCATTTTTGTATTGACAGAAAAATAAAAATCTATGGCATTCGAACTTCCGAATCTTCCCTACGCGCACGACGCGCTTGAGCCCCATTTTGACAAAATGACGATGGAAATCCATCACGGAAAACATCACGCGGCTTATGTCAACAACCTCAATGCGGCGATTGCAGGCACGGAAGCCGAAAAAATGACGTTGGAAGAAATCATGGCAAATATTAGCAAATTTGCCCCCGCAGTGCGCAACAACGGCGGCGGACATTTCAACCACTCCCTTTTTTGGTCAATCCTCTCTCCTATCGGCGGCGGTTTACCGACCGGCGAACTTGCAGAACATATCAACAAAACTTTCACTTCTTTCGACAAAATGAAAGAGCTTTTTGCGCAAGCTGCCATGACACGCTTCGGCTCCGGCTGGGCTTGGCTTTGCGTCAATGCCGCAGGCGAATTGTGTGTTTGCTCCTCTCCGAATCAGGATAACCCTATGATGGACATTTCCGAATGTAAAGGAACGCCGATTTTGGGACTTGATGTTTGGGAACATGCCTATTACCTCAAATTCCAAAACCGCCGCGCTGATTTTGTTGCCGCTTTTTGGAACATTATCAATTGGAACGAAGTGAATAATCGCTACAAAAAAGCACTTGCGAAATAATCGCTACAAAAAAGCCAAACACAAATTTCTTTGAGAATTATCTGTGTTTGGCTTTTTAGTAATTTAACCGATTGTATTGCAAGCTATTAGCTTGCGACTTTGCCGCAGAAAATCGCAAGATGATGGCTTGCGGCACAATCAATGCTTACAATAATTCTAAAAAAATCATGAAAAAATTTTTCCAAAAATACAAAAACTATATCATTGTCGACGGCATCATGTACGTCGTTTTACTCCTGTTGTTGATTTTCGGAATTATTATTGTTCGCGTCTTCTTTTGGTATTGAGTTTTCCGGCTCATTTTTGATAAAAATTTGCCATTCATTGTAATCCTTTTGCACAAATCCGAGTGTTTTGAGGTAATTTAATTTATCCTCCGGATATTGCATCCAACGCAAAAGCAATATTGCATCGGCTCTTCCGCGTTCTATTTCAGGTTTAAAATCTACATAGCGATAACTTTTTCGCAAATAAAAATCCGGCTGCGCTATCGAAAACCGCTCTAATTGACGAATTGGTTTTTCGAGCGGCAAATAAAAATTCAAAATGTGTGCGCCGGAGGCATAAATTTCGTTTTTGCCTTGCAGATGCGGCATGACGGCTTTTTTCAGTTCTTCAGCTTGTTCAAAAATTCGCTTTTCTTTTCCTGTTGAGTTCGCAGGCGTAAAAAAAACATACACAAGCAACAAACACGCAGTAACATTTATCCCCGTTTCCGCCTCAAAACGAATTTCTTTGCGAAGCAAAATAAAAACGATGCCGAAAACAATCATACCGACCGCCGGCAAAACGTAAGTGCCCGCAAGCATGAAAGGAGTCATGACTACCGCGTAGGTCAAACCGACAAGCAAAGGTATCATTTCTGCTCCCGTGAGCCTTTTTTTGACAAGTAAAAAAATTACATAAATAAGACCGGAGGCAATGAGCATAAAAAGAAAAGGATTTTGTGTAAAATAATTTACCCAATTATCCAAAAAACTCACGCGCTCATATTCTTCATTACTTTTTGCAAAAATTCGATAAAAATAGGTCATGAAAGCTTTTGCGGTAGGCATAGTGCGGAAAAAACCAATCCACACGACCAATAAAATTCCCGTGCTCATTAAAAATATTTCCGTAATTTTTCGCCAAGAAAACAAAACTTTGCGGTAGCCCGAAATTAAACCCCAAAACATCGCCGCAAATGCCACCAAAACACCCATTTCGAGCGTTCCGAGCAGCAAAACAAGCGAGAATGACAACCAAAACGAGTGCGTTGTTTTGGGAACTTCGATGTAAAGCACCAAGGCGGAGCAAAAAAATATGCAAGCAGGGAGGTGAAATGTATGAAAATTTACGGAATAAAACGCCGAATAAAACCCGTCTGAGAGGAAAAAAACGGACATCAAAAGGGCGGCAAAAACTAATTTCGTCGTATTGTGCGTGCAGAGCCAAAGGCAAAAAACGGAAAATAAAACACAAAAAAATGCCCATATTATATTGCCGAGCCGCATATTTTCCGTCATTCTTTCTCCGTCATCATGGGCAAAAATGCTCCAATAGTATGTCGGAAACGGCGGGTGAAAATGCCGCATCAAAAAAACATCATCCTGCTCTTCCGGCAGTTTTAAGGCGGATATTTTTTCTTCTTGTTTGTTTTTTTTCAATAAAGCAATTTTCATAAATTGCACGATGCTCAAGCTGCCCGCCTCAACCGCATTGACGAAAATTCCTTTTCGCGCGGCATTTGCATAGTCTACCTCGTCCCAATTGAACAATAAATTTTGGGTTGGTTTTAATTTTTCCCACAATAAAAAAAGGGCAAAAAAGAGTGCGCAAAAAAACAGCGAACGGCTGACAAATTCTCTCATATTTCGGCAGATATTTTACTCGCCCGCTTCTACTTTTACGACAAAATATTTAGTGTCGCCTCGCGGACTGAATTGATATAATTTTTCTTCATAATACAATTTCACGCGCTTATTGCTCAATGCTGCCGCTTCCAATTGCTTCACAACTTCATCGTGCGCGCTGCCCGCGACAGAAAAATGCCAAATTGAAGAGGCATCTTTCCCCTGAATTCCGCCCACATTTAATTCGCCTTCGGTCGTTTTGAAGACAAAGCCTTTTTTCGTTACTTTCACAATCGTCCCCGCGCGAAATCCCTCACTGTACGTGAATCCGGCAAGAAAAACAAAAGCGAAAACAAGCAAAAAGACGACTGCCGCAGCAATAATTATCAGTTTTTTCTTATCCATGCCATTTTTACGTTAAACCTGCCGGACGTGCAAAACCGACAGGTTTGTGAGTTTTTTTTATCCATGTACAACGGACTTCAGTCCGTTAAAACATGCAGCGGATAACGGACTGAAGTCCGTTGTACATTTTTCGCAGGCAAGATTTTTACTGAATACCGTGCATCATGCTGAGCATTTTGCGGTAGGTAAAGAAAAGCACAAGCGATGCCGCGCCCGCCATAAAGACAAAAATCATAAAAAAGTCGTACAAACTTGTAACTTGAAATCCGAGCATTGATGCATATTCATGCGGCAAACCGAGTTCTTTTAAAGCTAAAATTTGCTCGGCAGTTGCCTGAATTTTGCCCTCCAAAATGTCTTTTAAATTGATGCCTTTTGCCGTTGCTTTTGCGATGTCGCCGTCACCGGGAGGATACAACGAACTTAAAACACCCGCAAATTTATTCGCCGCAGCGGTAGACAAAAACCAAACGCCCATCAAAAGCGAGGCAAATTTGACCGGCGAAAGTTTATTCACCATTGACAAACCAATCGGCGACAAACAAAGTTCGCCCATCGTATGGATTGTGTACATCATCAAAAGCCACATCATACTCACTTTTGCGCCCGGCTCTATGCCTTTTACACCGAAAGCAATGACCAAATAGCCGATTGCCAACAAAAATAAACCGATTGCCATTTTGAGAGGCGAACTCGGCTCTGTGTTTTTCTTACCCAACATCGTCCAAAGCATCGCAAAAACGGGTGCCAAAAGAATGATTGCTACGGGATTAACGGATTGAAAAAAACTTGCCGGAACCGCATAATCAGCCGTTAATTGGCGATTAGTTTGCTCATCTGCAAAAAACGTCAAAGATGCACCTGCTTGTTCAAAGGCAGCCCAAAAGAAAATAACGAAAAATGACAAAATGAAAATTACGGCTATACGTTCTTTTTCGATTTTTGTCAAAGGAGCATCATTTACTTGCGATTTTTCATCTTTACCGTTCGATTTGTGCGAAGGCGACATGCCGACAGGCGAACCGTCGGGTCTTACAATGTGCTTATTTTTAAGCAATTCAAAAGTTATTACGCCGAGAATCATGCCGATACAAGCCGATAAAAAGCCCCATTTAAAGTCGGCAGGATTGCCGGTATCGCCCACATAGCCGCATACCAAAGGCGCGAAAAATGCCCCTAAGTTGATGCCCATGTAAAAAATCGTAAATGCGGAATCAATGCGTTTGTCGCCCTCGGGATAAAGCGAGCCGACCATTGTCGAAATGTTTGGCTTAAAAAAACCGTTGCCGAAAATCAACAAGCCCAAACCGAGATAAAAAATTGGGTGCGAAAGGGCGGCTTGTTCATAAAGAGAGGCACTGATAAAAAGCGTAAATTGCGCCAAAGCCATCATCAAACCGCCGACCAAAATCGAACGGCGATTCCCCCAATATCGGTCTGCAATATAGCCGCCTAAAAGCGGTGTCAGATATACCAAACTTGTATACGTTCCATAAACGCTCGATGAAAACGCTTTATCGAAAAGCAATGCTTTTGCCATAAAAAGCGACAAAATTGCCCTGTTTCCGTAATAGCTAAACCGCTCCCACATCTCGGTAAAAAACAAAAGGTACAGTCCCGAAGGGTGCGAGGAATTGTTTTGTGTCATTTTTTAATTTGTGCTTATTGGTAAAAAATGAAATAAATGAAAGAAATCATTGTTTAAAAAGGCAAATAAAAAGAATAATTTTTGAAAAATGAACTTTTGAAATAATTTTTTTTGCCTTTGCATTTTTCATTCTTCCAATCAATCAAAAATATTAAAAAATAACGCCTTTTATTCCCGCCCTCACTTGTGTTCTCACATGCGACTTTGTTAAGTTGCACTGCAAATCGTTTGTGAGGACACAAACAACAGCGGTCAGATTTATTTTCACAATTAAATTTGAAAAAATACTTAGCTAAAAAAAAAACGCCTTTTTTTTATGGAATTTTTTTTGCTCTTGCATCACAATCACGAACACTAAATTTTGAAAACGATGAAATATAATTTTTTTTCTTTGCTTACTGCCGCAATCCTTGTTTTTTTTATGATTGCCTGCAATTCCTCCAAAAATTCTTCCGACAAAGGTTCGTTGTACAACAATATGCAGCTCAAAGAGTCGCCCGCTGCCGCCGAAGGCATGACGGCAGAGTCTGCACCGAGTATGAACGTTCAAGCTGAAATGAAAAATGAGGAAGAAAGCGTTTCGGACGGTAAAAAAACGGACGAATACAATAAAATCACCGAAAATACCTTTTCGACTCCCGAAACTGCCCCACTTTCGACTTTTTCGATTGATGTAGACAACGCCTCATATACGAACGTGCGCGCTTACTTGCAAGGGGGCACATTCCCGCACCCCGATATGGTCAGAACTGAAGAATTTATCAATTATTTTGACTACGATTACCCTGCGCCGAGCGGCGATGAGGCTTTTGCCGTACATACCGACGTTTGTAAAAGCCCTTGGAATGAGGCGCATAAACTTGTCAGAATTGCTTTGCAGGGCAAAAAAATTGACAAAAACAAACTTGCTCCCGCGAATTTGGTTTTTCTTATAGATGCTTCAGGTTCAATGGAAGATGCGAATAAATTGCCTTTGCTCAAATCGTCGCTCAAAGTTTTGCTCAACAATTTGAATGCAAATGACAAAATTTCTATTGTCGCTTATGCCGGGGTTGCGGGTTTAATTCTCGAACCGACTCCTGCTACGGAGAAAGAAAAAATTTTAGACGCGCTCGACAATTTGAAAGCAGGCGGCTCAACGGCAGGCGGAGAAGGCATTTTGCTTGCCTATAAAATAGCTAAGCAAGCCTTTATTCCGAAGGGCAATAACCGCGTTATTTTAGCAACCGACGGCGATTTTAATGTCGGCGTGTCTTCTACGGCTGAATTAACGCGCCTTTTGGAAGAAAAGAAAAAAGACGGTATATATCTCACAATTTGCGGTTTAGGCATGGGAAATTACAAAGACAGCCGCATGAAAAGTATGGCATCGGTAGCGGACGGAAATTATTATTACATTGACAATATGTCGGAAGCAAACCGAATTTTCGGACAAGAATTGCGGGCAACTTTATTCACGATTGCGAAAGATGTTAAAATTCAAGTCGAATTTAACCCGCAAAACGTTCAGGCATACAGACTTATCGGCTACGAAAGCCGCCTTTTGAAAAGTGAAGATTTCAATGACGACACCAAAGATGCCGGCGAACTCGGCGCAGGACATCGTGTTACTGCCCTTTATGAAATCATTCCGCACGGTGTAAGCTCAAGTTTTATCAAAAAAACTGACGCACTTAAATACCAAAAAAGTGAAAAATCTTCGGCAGGCAGCAAAGAGTTGCTCACGGTCAAACTTCGCTACAAAAAACCGGGAACCGAAAACAGCCTTTTAATAACTCGCGAAGTTACAAACAGCGATAAAGGCATTGCGGAAGCTGAAAAAAGCACACAATTTGCCGCTGCGGTAGCCGCTTTTGCTCAAATTTTGAGAAAATCGGAGTTCAAACAAAATGCAAGTTATGAAATGGTTACGGATTTGGCAAAAGCGGGTTTGGAAAAAGACGAACAAGGTTTTAAAGCCGAATTTTTGAAGTTGGTTGAATATGCCAAAGCAACGGACAGTAAAAAATAAAGCGACTG
>JBPOJO010000189.1:0-2096 GCA_052033485.1 Bacteroidota bacterium
GCTCGCGCTACAATTACGTTCGCAAGCTAAAGCTCGCGGTACAATTACGGTCGCAAGCTAAAGCTCGAGGTACTATTACGGTCGCAAGCTAAAGCTCGCGCTACAATTACGGTCGCAAGCTAAAGCTCGCGCTACAATGTTTGCAAGGCGGCTGAAAAATTACGATTTCTCACCAATTTAATTTGTACAAATACTTATTTTTCGATGATAGATTCGGCATCAAATTTTTTTTTTAAAAATTTCATCAAAAAATAAACTATTTTTCACGCAAATTCGTTTAGCATCATAACACTCGAAATCGGTCATTTTTTTTTAATTAGAGTGCGGTAAATATGAAAAAAACAGCTCAAAATATCGTCTTGCTTATTTCGGCGTTGCTCATTGCAATCGCTTCGACGGGATTTTGGCAAAAAAGTTCATGCTGCACGGTTTCCGAAGAAATGTCCTGCTGTTCCCCCGAAGATGCCTGCGAAATGCCTGATGAAAGTTCTTCAGAGGGCGAAACAGAAGAAGATTGTTGCTCCTTGCAGGCAACTTTTGATTATGCGGACATCAAATATAAAGTTGAACAATCGGAAAAAACAAGCCCTAAAATTAATTTAGACGATGTTTTTTTATTTCCGATAAAAATTCTCCTTTCCGTTCAATTATTTTTGACTTTTCCCGAAGAATATTCTTCCCATTCCCCTCACGCGCCCCCGCACCTTGCCTTCTCAGGTCGTGAGATTCTGCTCAAAAAATCTGTTTTAAGAATATAAAATATTTTCGGTTTCCGAAGTTGCTCCCGCGATTTCGGCTTTTTCCGTTCGCCTCATAAAACCGGCTTGCGCTTTCATTTCGCGTTTTATTTGTTTTGCGACGGCGTTTTTTTGTTTTTTTTAACCGAAAATACTTTTTTTTATGAAAACGCAATATATTTCTTATTTCATCTTTTTTCTTTTTTCAAGCCTTTCCTTACAAGCGCAAAACCTCATCAAAGGTAAAATTTTTGCCAAAGGAGAGCATCACAATGAAGCCCTTGTTGCCGCAAATATTTATTGGTTAGAGAACAATAAAGGCACAACAAGCGACAATGAAGGTAATTTCGCCCTTTCAAAATCTTCACAAAATAAAAAATTAGTTGTTTCATACATCGGCTACTTGTCCGATACGCTTCTAATCGGAGACAAAACTTACATTGAGGCGATTTTAATGCCGACCGGCACGCTCGATGAAATTCAAATTAAAGGCAACAAAGAAATTTCATTAGAGCCGATGCACTCCGAACTCTTAACCGTGAAAGAACTTCAAAAAGCGGCTTGTTGCAATCTTTCCGAAAGTTTTGAGACCAACGCAAGTATTGAAGTAGGGCAAACAGATGCCGTTTCGGGCAGCAAACAGTTGAAAATGTTGGGTTTGGACGGGATTTATGCACAAATTATGACCGAAAAAATGGGCTATGCGCGCGGACTTTTGAGCCGAAACGGAATGAATTTTATTCCCGGCACTTGGCTCAAATCCATTGACATCAACAAAGGTGCGGGTTCGGTAACGGACGGCTACGAAAGTTTTACGGGGCAAATCAACGCCGAATTAGCGAAGCCCGAAAATTCCGAAAAATGGCTGCTCAATCTTTACGCCAATCAAGGCGGCAGGAGCGAAATTAACAGCAATCACGCTTTCAAAATCAGCGACAAATGGTCGACGGGCTTACTTTTGCACCACAGCAATCAATTTACCGACAATGACGGCAATAAAGACGGTTTTTTAGATATACCAAAATATTATCAAATTAATGCTTTGAAGCGGTGGAAATACGCCGGTGAAAACCTCGAAGCGCAAATCGGTGCGCATTTTGTCTATGACAATCGCATCGGCGGTACGGCAGTTGCGCCTTGGAAAAATGAAAATTCGCTGACGAACCCTTACGGAGCAGGAAGTGAGGCAAAATCGCTGCGGATTTGGTCAAAAACAGGCTTTATTTCTGCACAAACAGAAGGCAGAAGTTTGGGGATTATTCTTTCGGGAAATTACAACACTTTGAACAATTATTGGGGCTTAAACAACTACGACGGCGAGCACAAAAACTTTAATGCGACGGCAATTTTCCAAACGCC
>JBPOJO010000770.1:0-6894 GCA_052033485.1 Bacteroidota bacterium
GTTGCGCAAAGATTTTGAGGCGACAAGAGAAACGAAAATTTCCCTCGCCGAATTGCCCGTTGCGACTTACTTTGTGAGCGTGAATACCAACTCTTTCTCTATCGTTAAAAAGATTGTGAAGGAATAAAAGACGCAAAATTAAAAAAAGCTGCAAATGAAAGTTTGCAGCTTTTTTTTGCAGTCAAAAAAAAGAATTTACAAGCAAAGTATCCGAAAACCAAACAGGAAATTCTTATTCACTGAACTTTGAAATTTCATTCAATTTTGCATAATTTTGAGCTTGCGTGTGTTAAACATTATTTGACAATTATTCGCAAAAAAGTTAACACTTTTCATTTCACCATCAATATTATGAGCGAAATACTTCAGTACTTTTGGACTTTACACGAAAAACATCTGAATCGCGAAATAAAATTTCGGCGTTTTACTTCCGAAGAATATCGGCTGTTACTCAACCCATTTATCAAAATATTTGAAACAAAAGAAATCGGCACTTCCCACGAAAACCGCCCGATTCTCCGATTCTCTTTGGGACGCGGTAATAAAAAAGTTCTCCTTTGGTCTCAAATGCACGGCAATGAACCTACGGCAAGCATGGCGATTTTGGATATTTTCAACTATTTTGCAAAAGAAGCAGATTGTCCCTATCGAGAAATTTTGTTAGATAAATTGCAACTTCACTTTATTCCTTTGCTAAACCCGGACGGAGCAGAGCGTTATCAACGACGAAATGCGCTCGGAATTGACATTAACAGAGACTTTCGTGCATTAGTCAGCAAAGAGGCGCGAATTTTAAGGGCTGAAGCTGAGCTTCTGCAACCCCATTACGGTTTCAATTTGCACGACCAAAACAAAACTTACGGAGTTGGCAAAACAAATAAAAACTCCGTTATGACTTTTCTTGCTCCGGCTGCAGACGAAAACCGCAGTTTGACACCCTCCCGCAAAAAAGCATATTCCGTTTGCGACCGGCTTGCCGAATCTGCCGAACAAATTTTTCCGAAACAAATTGCAAAATATTCTGATGAATTTGAGCCGCGCGCTTTCGGAGACAATTTTCAGCAACTTGGAATCGCAGTTGTTTTGATAGAAAGTGGCTACCTGCACGGCGACATTGAAAAGCAGACATTGAGAAAAGCTCATTTTGCCTTAATTTTAGAAGCTTTGCTTGAAATTGCTGAAAAAGAGCCGCGCACTACATATCCCGTGTATGAAGATTTGCCCGAAAATATCAACAATCGCTTTGCGGATATTTTATTGAAAAATTTACGCTATGGTGAAAGCAAAACAGACATTTTATTAATGAGAGAAGAAATTAACAGTCCGGATTTTCCGCACAGGTTCAAAAACCGAGTTTTGCTCAGTGATATTGGGGATTTAAAGGACAGTTGTGCCTTTGAAACCTACGAACTTGAAGGGATACGTTTGCGCTTTTCCGAAGAGCCTTTGCTTGAGCAATCTCCTAAATTTCATTTGCAAAATGAAAGCTGTGAGGATTTGTTTGTTTTTGACAATAATTTTTCGGAATTAATGTTTTTTTTAGAAAACAGAAAAAAATGAAGCCAATGAAATCTTAAGTAAAAAAAAAGCACTGTCAAGGTCTAAATTTCCTTAACAGTGCTTTTTTTATTGAGAAAAAATTACTTGTCTTCGTCGGGTGCTACCGCGTCAGTCGGGTCGACATCTTCCTCTTTGCTGTTTGTTAAACGGTCTAATTCTTCCTTAGCCGCATATTTGAATGAGCCGTAATTGGCATTTTTAAAAGCATCTGCCGCTTCTTTCTTTTTGCCGAGTTTATCATAAAAAACACCTTGTGCAAAGAAGTATTGTGCTTTTGACTCAGGGTCAATGCCTTCAATTTGCATAATGTCATTAATGGTTTTAAGCGAGGCATCTGTTTGATTAAGTTTATGCTGCGCAACTGCTTTGATAAACAAGACAGCATAGTTTTTGGGTGACGCTTTCAAACATTCTTCCGCCGATTTAATGGCATCATCATATCTTCTGTTTTCTAACTCCATTTCGGCTAACTCTGAAAAGCGATATGCTCTTCTTGTAGGGTCGCGCTCGGTTTCGATAGATGTTTTAAAATGGTCAATTACCGCAGCACGGTCAGTTTGTCCGGTTGCAATTTTTACCATTAAATCATGTGCGCGCGGGAAACTTTTTTTGATTTTTAAGGCTTGCTCAACAAGTGCCTTCGCTTTGTCAAGTTCATAAATTTTGTAGTAGGACGTAGCAATTGAATGGAAATATTCAGGTGTGAGTTTCAAAACTTTATTAGCATAAGGTCCCCATTTTGCTTTCGGCAATACCTCATTCTGTGCTTTTTCATGCTCGCCTAACTGTGTAAGTGCGTAACCATACTCAAAATAATATTTTGCAACATCTTTCGGTTCTTGGCTCGGCAATTTCGTTATTGCTTTTTCCATCGCAGCTTTCGCACCTGCAAAATTGGCAACAGCAGGCTCGTTACAAAATTTAGCCTCATAGTAAAGAACATTCAAATCATCGGGAGCAACTTGTTTCGCATCATTGATGTGATTCGCAGCTTCTGAAAGTCTGTTATTCGCTTTCAACAAACGAAGAATGCTCGATTTATGGCGCATTTTGTTGGCAGGCGTAGTCTCAAATTTAAAAGCATTGTCATACGCTTTAACGGCTTCATCAACTTTCTTTTGTTTTTCAAAAAGTTTCGCCAAACGAGAATTAGCTTCTACAAGGTCTTTTTGCATTTCGGGTTGCGCACTTGTGCCTGCCGTTGTGAGCAAATCTACGGTTTTTTGAAAACTCTTGACGGCTTGCTCTTCATCTTTCAACATCAAAAGACATTTACCCTTATGAAAGTGAAATTTGTAATTTTTAGCATCTTTAAGAATGGCATTATCGTACTCAGTGACAGCCTCCTTATATTTTTTTTGCTTCAATAAGCCTTCGGCTTTCACATATTCGTCAATGCCGCTTTGGGCGAAAGACAAGCCTGAAGATAAACAGAGAAGCACACAAAACGCGAAAAAGTGTAATATTTTCATAAAAAAAACAATTTAAAATTAAAAAGTAGCGTTACGTGCCGTCTGCACTCCGCTTAAAAGACTTAACGTAACAGGCTAAAATTACGAAAAGTAAATTCGACAAACAAAAAAAAATACCGGATGAGTAAAAAAAAGTTTAAGCGAACACAAATTTGTTGGGTCCGCTTTTTTTTATCGTCTAAATCCAAGTACTGCCGCTCCGCAAAAACTTTTTGAATCTTTAAAAGTAAAACTCAAATAGTAAATGCCTGTTGCAGTGCATTTGTAAGTCCAACCGTCATAAAACCGATTGTTGAAATAACTCGTCGCTAATTGCGAACGTTTGGAGTCAAAAAGCGTTGCAATCAGCCCGTTCGGTCCGCCGTCTTTGCCTGCCATTTTGATGATATAGTCGGTGTCCTTGCTGAATACACACGTATATTCGATTTTTTTTCTTTCACCGTTTTTTCCGTCAATTCTATAGCTTTTTACAAAAGTATATCCGGGCGGCAAAAGTTTAAGAGCCATATTATTGAAAAGTTCGGCATTGCATTGCGCATAAACTTCCGTTTTGCCAAAGGTGAAAGCGGCAAAAATAAAGGCAAGGAAAACAAAAAATTTCTTCATATTCAGAATAAGTTTGATTGTGAACAAAAATTAGAACTTCGTCAGAAAAGCACCCCGCTTAAGGGTATGCTTTTATTAAATCAAAAAATCTACCAAACAGAAAACTTTCAAATTGAATGTTTTAAGTTTTGTGAAAAAATTGCACTATTTAACAAGTTTGTTTCTAATTGAACGCAAAAGTGTAGAAATCTCTTCTACATCTTGGTCGGTAATCGTAACGGTAGACTTGCTGTTTTGCTTAATCACAATTTCGCCGTTTTCGACAACCATTTGCGGTGCAGCCGATTCTTCAGAAATCGTAACTTTTTCGTAGGCTTTATTGAGTTGTTTGAGGTCTTCTAAAAGAACAGAAAAATTGGGCTTAGATTTGTAAACCTCCAAAACTGACAAGATTTGCGTCAAAACAATTTTTTGCTCGCCTAATTTTTCACGCAAACGTTCATTTTTACTTTCCGAATAGACCAAACTTGTAAGATAAGAGGCTTCAATCCAACCACCTGTTAAGATGAGTATACTTAAATGTTCTCTGTTTTGCTGATGCAAATGATGATTAATCTTTTCAAAGTTAGAGGTTGTAATTTGTAAAAGAGAATCAAGATTGTCTGTATTCGTCGCTAATTTTTTGATGGTATTGTAATCAAAAAACTCTTCGATTTTCAGTTGTTCTGCAATTTTTTTAACAGAATTTAAGTAATTAAGTACGTCTTGGTTTTTGCCGTAAATATTAGCAAAACCAAGGTCTGTACTGTAGACCCCTAAGTTAAGTGCTTGTCGGTAATTGTTTGTGTAATTATCAACAAACTCATGATTATTGAGGTTCTCCTTTTTATACTCTGCTCCAAGCGATTTAATCAAGGTGGAAAGTTCCAAAGGCGACGGAATGGAATTGATAATATCATTCACGGCTCTGTCGTCAATTTGCGGAGTGTCGGTAGCGGCTTCGGTGCCGTTTGTAGTCTCGCCGGTTTCGGTTGTGGTTGTCTCACTTTGGCAACCCATGATTGCAAAAATCAACAAAAGACTGAGAAATAAATTCTTCATACGAAAAGATGAATTTAAGTTAGCAATTACAACAAATAAATGATACCAAATCTAATAAAGACGCAATTTTAGGAAAAAAAGAAAAAACAAACAAATTTGTTTTAAGGATTATTTTTTTCGCCGCTTTCGCTCTCTTTAATTGCTTTCACTTTTCGTTTAGCAAGTTTGCTTTTTAGACTTGTAAAAAAAACGAAATGCTTCTTTAATTCTATTTTCGGCAAAGGAATTCTAATGTTGCCGAGCATATCAATCAATTTTTTGAGCAACTCGTAGTACAAAGATACGCACAAAAATAATGTCATAAACCAAATAACGGCAACATTAAATCCGAGAGTATTAAAAAAGCGACCGCCGAAATGCTTTGCGGGAGCATAAAAATGTGTACGATAGTCGAAAAGATTGTCAATTTTTGTAGGGTCAGGGTAAGCGTAAATCGGGTCGACCTGTTGTACTAACCTAAAATCATCACTTTCAGCAATTTTATCCGTAACGGCGTTATTTTTAACCCATTCAGTTAAACGCTCGTTGTGATACTTGTTCCGAAAGTCTGCAATACTGATTTCAACTAATTTTTTTTCTAAAACATAATTAATCGAATCCCTTGCCTCATTATTCCGCGCAAATTTTTCATTGATTTTTCCTTTCACCACTTCAAGATAAACTTTTATTTCCTCTGCCATCTTTTCATTAAATTTTACAGCATCAAAAAGATTATCTACGTCGAGTTTTTTAAAATTATTATTTAACTTTAAGAACGCAGACAGCTCATTTTTAACTATTTGCAAGTCTCTGTTTAACAATTTTTTAGTAGAATCATTTTTGGTTTTTGAATAGCTGACGCATCTCTCAAGTATTTCTTCGATTTTTGGAATCCAATAACTCGACCTGTACGAGGCAGCACTTTCTTCTACTTCAACAGCAAAGAAATATTTTTCATAAGGGTTACTTTTAAATTGTTCGACTGTAATAGCCTCAAAAGCCCATCTTGACACCATTATATCAGCAATGACCGGTACTTTGCCCTTAGTCGTAACACTGTTATTTAACTTTTCAAAAGGAAAAATTGCGCCGCTGAGAATCATTTGAGGAATCAACAACAGCGGAATAATAATGTAAACCGTTACAGCCGAGTTAAATGAGGCAGAGATATTCAGACCGAGCACGTTAGCAAAACACGAAACAGAAAACAAAACAAGCCAATAGACAAAGTTCATTTCCTTTATTTCAAGAATATAATTGCCTATAACAGCAAAGGTAATCGTTTGAACCGCCGAAAGCGTAAACAATATGATTAGTTTTGAAGCTATATAAGAGGAACGACTTAGGTTTAGAAAAGTTTCTCGTTTCTGAATCTTTCGGTCTCGAATGATTTCCTCCGCACTGACCGTCAAACCCATAAAAAGAGCGATAATGACCGCAATCAAAACATAGGCGGGGACGTTGTCGTTTAACCTGAAAATGTATTCATTAGCGTTACCCGTGTTACGATATCGCACAATCAGAGCCAAAAGTAATGCCAAAAACGGAGCTTCAAGCAGGTTAATCACCATATATTGCGTGTTGCTGATTTTGGACAGAAAGTCTCTGATAGTAAAAATAATGGTTTGTTTCAGTCGCGACGGAACTCGCAAAGCAGCTTGGGACGCTGTTTTAATATCATCAAATCGCTGTAAATGATGCGTTTGTTTGTACAATTCGTGCCACTCGGGAGGCGATATTTTTCTTTTGTTGGTCAAATCACCATATTCATCAACTACTCGCGCCTCAATAATGTTAAAAATTACCTCCGGATTAACATTGCCGCAAGTCGGACACTGCCCTTGGTCGCTCCCGACTTGTTTGGTTGCTTTTTTGAAGTAGGTAACGGCTTCAACAGGGTTTCCGTAAAAAACAGGATACCCGCCCGTGTCCATGATGTACATCTTATCAAACATTTTGTAAATGTCTGATGATGGTTGGTGAATAACTACAAAAATTAACTTTCCTTTGAGTGAAAGCTCTTTCAAAAGGTCAATAACATTTTCCGAATCACGAGAAGACAAACCCGAAGTAGGTTCATCTACAAACATGATAGCCGGTTCACGGATAAGTTCGAGAGCAATATTTAACCTTTTTCTTTGCCCGCCGCTGATTTTCTTATTCAACGGACTGCCCACTTTTAGGTGAGCAATACGGTCAAGCCCAAGACTTGCGAGAACGATATTTACTTTTTTAA
>JBPOJO010000387.1:0-3615 GCA_052033485.1 Bacteroidota bacterium
TTGGTATATCCTCTAAAATCAGTCTTAAACAGCCGCATCTCGGAAATCCCGAAGTTTTGGAGGGGCAATTACCCTACATTTCGCCCGAACAAACCGGCAGAATGAACCGCACCGTCGACTATCGCAGTGATTTGTATTCGCTCGGCGCAACTTTTTATGAAATTTTAACCGGCGAATTGCCCTTTTTTTCCACCGACCCGCTCGAATTAGTGCATTGTCATATCGCCAAACAGCCCGTTTTTCCTTCGGAAAAAAACAAAGACGTTCCCCCTGTTTTGTCCAAAATTGTGATGAAATTGTTGGAAAAAAATGCCGAAAATCGCTATCAATCTGCCTTTATTTTGCGCGATGACTTGCAAAAATGTTTGGATTTATATGAAAAAACAGGCGAAATCAGTGAATTTCCTGTCGCACAAAATAATTACTCCGAATATTTACAAATCCCCGAAAAACTCTACGGACGCGAAAAAGAAGTCGACTTGCTTCTCGACGCTTTTCGCCGTGTCAGCAAAGGAAGTGCCGAAATTTTGCTCATCGGAGGCTATTCCGGCGTAGGAAAATCCGCACTTGTCAATGAAGTTCACAAAAATATAACCGAAAAAAAAGGCTTTTTTATTGCCGGTAAATTTGACCAATATCAAAAAAATATCCCTTATTCAGCCGTTTCACAAGCTCTGAACGCCTATATCGGGCTGCTTTTGACCGAAAATTTGGAAAATTTGAACCAAAGAAAGGAAAAATTTAAGGCTGCACTCGGCGAAAATGCGCAAGTATTGATTGATTTTTTGCCAAACTTAGAGCTGATAATCGGCAAACAACCCTCCGTTGCACACTTAGGAGCGGCGGAAAGTCAAAATCGTTTTAACAATATTTTAATTAAATTTTTTCGGGTAATTTGCGACGAAAAAAACCCTTTGGTCATGTTCATTGACGATTTGCAATGGGCTGACAGTGCGTCTTTGAATTTATTTAAACTGCTTTTTACCGACGATGAGCTGCAATTTTTTCTGCTTATCGGTGCTTATCGGGACAACGAAGTCTACGAAAAACACCCTTTGCGCATCAAAATCGAAGATATGCAGGCGGCTGCCGTGCCGATTAGTGAAATTCACTTGGGCAATTTGAGCGAAAAAGACATCAATCTGATGCTCGCCGATTGTTTTCAAACCGCGCCGCATTTGACCAAACCTTTGACGGAAGTTATTTGTGAAAAAACCTTAGGAAATGCTTTTTTTGCAAGACAATTTTTGCAAAATTTATATGAAAATGAACTCTTAAAACTCAATCGCAGCGCGGGAAAATTTATTTGGGAATGGGACGTTAAAAAAATTCGGGATTTAAAAATTACGGACAATGTTGTCGAATTTGTGTCCGGAAAAATTGCTCTTTTGAATGAAAATTGCCGGGACGCGCTGAAAACAGCCGCTGCACTCGGCGAAAATTTTTCGCTCCGGCTGCTTTCGAAAGTGCTCGAAATCACGCCGCACGAAACTTTGACCAATCTTTGGCAGGCAGTTTCGGAGAATTTATTGTTGCCTTTGGACAAAAATTTTAACGCCGTTTTGTACAATCCCGGCGCGACTGCGGAGGGCGAAAAAGATGCGCGATTTGCCTTTTTGCACGACAGAATTCAGCAGGCAGCCTATTCGCACATCGAAAAGGCTGAAATTCCGAAATTACACCATAAAATTGCCCTCTTAATTTCGCAAAAATTTGAGGCAAAAACTCGTCAAGACCTCATTTTTGACATTGTAGGGCATTTTAACCAAGCACTTTCCGAAATTTTTTCAAAAGATGAAAAACTTCGCATCGCCGAATTGAACCTCATTGCTGCCGTGAAAGCAAAAGAAGCCGCCGCTTATCAAGCCGCGACGGAATATCTCGGCGTGGCGGAAAAACTTTTGCCGGAAGATGCTTGGCAAAAAAATTACCGACTTGCCTGCGATATTTATCTCGAAGCTGCGGAATGTGCTTATTTGAGCACAAATTTTGAGCGCGCGAAGCAAATTTTTGAAATTGTCATTTCAAAAACAAAGGAAAAACTCGACCTTGCGCGTATATACGACACAATGATTGTGTTGCACACGAATCTCGGTGACATGGTGCAGGCGGTGCGCTACGCGAGGACAATTATTGGGATTCTCGACGAGCCGATACCGGACGATGCGGCAAAAACGGGTGAAAAAGTAGGTGAAAAAATCGGATTTATTCAGCAAAAAATGGCGGAAACACCGGTAGAGGATTTTTTCAATTTTCCGGCAATGGAAAATCCCGAAAAAATTGCTTTGATGAATATTTTGGTCAAAACCGTGCCGCCCGCTTATCAAACTGACCAAACGCTTGTCGGTTTGATAATTACGCTCATGGTCGAAACCTCCATAAAATACGGCAACGCGCCGCATTCTTCTTACGGTTATGATATGTTTGCTATTTTGGCAGCGGCGGCTTTGCAGGATTATCGGGCGGCTTTTCGGTTCGGCAAATTAGCTGTTCGTCTGCTTAATCATTTGAACGTCGTTCCGCTGAAAGGCGCGGTGTATTATGTTTTCGGTAATTTTTCTTCACATTGGGGGCAAAAATTGCAAAAAAGTATAGACACTTTTCGGGAAGGATTTACGGGAAGTATTGAGGCGGGCGATTTTATCCACACGGGTTATTGCGGTTCGCAACTTTTGTACCATTCGTTTTTGCACGGGCATCGCCTCGAAGACATCATCAAAGAGGCGCAGCCTTATATTGATTTTTTGCGTCAGAAAAAAGACCTCACTTGCTCGGAATTGAGCGTGGTAGTGAAAAGAGTTTGTTTCGCGCTTTCCGAGCCGGGCAGTTCGCTTGATAATGAGGAGTTTACGGAGGCTGAATTTGAAAAAACTTTTGCAAGCAATATTTTTTCGCTGTCGCATTTTTATTTGCTCAAAATCATGCAGGAATATTGGTCTTGCCGCTACGAAAATGCCTTTCATTTGCTTGAAAAAGCCGAAAAATACATGGGCGGCAGCAACGGTTCGCACATTGAAGCGGTTTTTAATTTTTATCAATCGCTCCTTTATTTGCGATTTGTTGCGCAAACAAAAGAAGAAGAAAAAGCAGCCTTTCTCCAAAAAGTTACAGACAATCAACAAAAAATGCAAAAATGGGCAGAGGCTTGTCCCGAAAACTATGCGCATTATTTTGCTTTGATTGAAGCGGAAAGGTATTTGCTTAATAATGAACATTTTAAAGCGATTCAAACCTACAATATCGCAGCGGAAAAAGCCCATGCAGCACAGTTTAAAATGATTGAAATTATTGCCAATGAACGTTTGGCGGAGTTTTGGTTTGAGAACGATAACAAAGATTACGGGCGAAAACATTTGCAAAAAGCCTATTATCAAACGTCAATTTGGGGCGCAAATGTTAAAAAAATGTGGTTTGAAGCGCATTACGACAATGCTGACCTCTTTGAAAGTAATTTGCTGAACTTGGGCACAATCGTCCATTCGACAATCCATCATACGCATCATGCGCAAACCATCACGGCGGGGAAAAGGGTTTCTTTGGACATCAATTCGATTTTGAAAGCCTATCAAACACTTTCCGAAGAGGTCAATTTGGGCAAATTAGTCGAAAAAATGC
>JBPOJO010000671.1:0-2700 GCA_052033485.1 Bacteroidota bacterium
GAAAATTCGGCGGTTCTTATTTGGAAAATGAAGTTTTCGATTTTTTTGCCGTTTGTCAGTCTTTTTGGGGCGAAAAATTTGCCGTTTTGCTCCTCAGTGCGCACACGAACGAAGAAATTTTCGCATATTGTCGGGCAGCAGGCGTTGATTTTCTTCGCGTCAGAAAATTTTTTGTGCCGCATCATGACGTTCCGCGCTACATGGCACTTGCCGATTTCGGCATCACTCCTTTTAAGCCTGTCCCCTCAAAAAGATACGGAACACCCGTTAAAAACGGCGAATATTGGGCTTTGGGGTTGCCGGTCGTGATTACAAAAAATATTTCCGACGATTCGGATATTATTCAACATCACGACATCGGCTATGTTTTACAAAATCTGAGCAGGGAGGAATATGAGAATGCGGTCAAAAAAATCAATTCCTTGCTGCAAAACAATGAAAAATTAGCATTGAGAAATAAAATAAGGGCTGTAGCGGAAAAATACCGCAGTTTTGATATAGCCGAAAAAGTTTACACGGAAGTTTATGGCAACTAAAAAAAGAATTTTAATCACCGGCGGTTTGGGCTACATCGGCTCACATACCTACGCCGAATTGCTTGAAAACGGGCATTATGAGGTCATTTCGGTTGATAATTTGAGCAATTCTTCGCAAACTGTTACCGACAGAATAAAAGCTGCCGTGCAAAATGACAGTGTTCATAATTTTCAAATTGAACTTCAAAACGCCGAAGAAACGCGCAATTTTTTTGCTTCTCAACCTGTTTTTGACGGCGTTATTCATTTTGCCGCCCTAAAAAGTGTCCCCGATTCGGTACAAAACCCGATTTTTTATTATCAAAATAACCTCAACTCATTGCTGAATGTGCTTGATTGTTGTGAAAAATTTGGTGTAAAAAATTTCATTTTTTCTTCTTCCTGCTCCGTTTATGGCAATGCGGAAAAACTGCCGGTTTCGGAGGACACGCCTTTTGCACCCGCCGAATCGCCTTATGCGAATACGAAACAACTCGGAGAAGAGATTATTAAAAATTTTTGCAAACACAAACCTGCGGTTAAATGCCTTGCACTTCGCTATTTTAACCCTGTCGGAGCGCATAAAAGCGGTTTTTTAGGTGAAGACCCCGTCAATTTGCCGACGAATTTAGTGCCGATTAACACACAAACGGCTGCGGGTTTGCGTCCGATGTTGCAAGTTTTCGGCGGTGATTACCCCACTCGCGACGGCACTTGCCTGCGCGACTACATACACGTATGCGATATTGCGGCGGCACATCGGCTTGCTTTTGAATTTTCGGAGCGTCAAAGGGATGGATTTTACGATTTTATCAATCTCGGAACAGGCGAAGGCGTGAGCGTTTTGGAACTGTTGAAGGCATTTGAGAAAGTTTCGGGCGAAAAATTGAACTACGTCATCGCGCCTCGCCGCGAAGGAGATGTCGTTGCCGTTTATTCTGACACGCAAAAAAGCACAAAATTATTGCAATGGCGCGCCGAAAGAGGCGTAGAAGAAATGATGCGTTCGGCTTGGCTTTGGCAAAAATATTTACTAAAAAAATTCACCGAAAGTTAGTTTTTTCCAAAATAAATGTTTAACTTCGCGGTATCGTTTCAGGAAAGTGTTTATTTGATGCTATTCTGAAAGAAAAAACTGCTTTTTTGTTTTTTTTAAGCAATAAAAAACTGTTTTTGCCAAATTTTTTTTCGTGTGAAACCTTTTCTATGGAATTTTCGTTCGAAAGATAGAAGCGAATTTTTATCCTTCAAAACGAATAAAATCAATTTGAACAAAATGTTTTTGAGTTCGAAAGTTTTTTTGGACATTAAAGATTTCGCTTTTTTCATATCAATAGGGTTAAGTTGTAAGTTGAAAAATGGTCTGATTCTATAATCAGACCTTTTTTGTTTTTAATGTATCGCCGGCATCTTGCCGGCACAAATTATTTTCGGCAAGATGCCGGCACAAACTATTTTCGGCAAGATGCCGGCACAAACTATTTTCGGCAAGATGCCGAAGCAAATTATTTTCGGCAAGATGCCGAAGCTACACTTTGTTTGAATTGATATTTTTTAGGCTTGTTTTTTTTGATTCACAAAAAAAAATTGCAAATTGCGCCAAATTTAATCGTATGCTGTTCGAAAAAGTAAAAGAAATTGCCGATGCCGTTGCGGGTACCGTGATAAACAATCCCGAGGAATTGGAAAATTTTCGATTGAAATACATCAGTAAAAAAGGAGAAATCGGTTTACTTTTTAATGAATTTAAAAATGTGCCGAATGAAGAAAAAAAGGCGTTCGGAGCGGCTTTGAACGAGTTAAAAGACTTGGCTGAAGAGAAATTCAAAACGCATGCTTCCGAAATAGAAAAGCAAAAAGAGGAAGCCGCGTCTGCAGCTTTTGACCTCACTTTGCCCCCTGTTCCCCTCAATCAGGGCAGTTTACACCCGCTTACGATGGTCAGAAACAGGATTGTCGAAATTTTTGAGCGCATGGGTTTCAATCAAGCGGAAGGACCCGAAATTGAGACGGATTGGTACAATTTTACCGCTTTAAATTTTCCCGAAAATCACCCTGCGCGAGAGATGCAGGACACTTTTTTTGTCGAAAAAAATCCCGATTGGTTGCTGCGCACGCATACGTCTTCGGTTCAAATTCGCTTGATGCAAAACCGAAAACCGCCGTTTCGTTCATTGATGGCGGG
>JBPOJO010000264.1:0-7216 GCA_052033485.1 Bacteroidota bacterium
TGAAAGAGCTTTCCAACCGTGATTTTCAACAATTTGATGAGAAATATGTTAAAATGTTGGTCATGGCTTATGCCGTACAATCCGACATCTTTTTTGTGCAGTCGGAGCGTGAAATCAAAAACGGAGGCTATATTGATTTAGAATTTGACATACAGCCCCGAAACAGGCACAGACCGCATTTTCAGTATGTTTTTGAGTTTAAATATTTGAAAAAAGGTGAAGAAAGTTTGCTCAAAAAAACACAAAATGAAGCCGAAACGCAACTCAAAAATTATTTGCAAAATGATGAAATTTTGAAAAATAAAGTTAAATTATTGGCTTATACCCTTGTTGTCGTCAAAGATGAAATATGTTTGACTAAAATTGATGCTTAAAAATATAAATCAAATGAGCGAAAATACCCCTGTTTTATATTTGTTTGTGAAGACGTAACAAAAGCGGCTGCATTCTTTTTCCGCAATTATTCCCTTTCGGGCGATAGAACCGCAGCAAAATAACAGGCGAATTCCAATCGCCTGCACGATTTGGAAAATCGTGCAGTAAAATAAAGCAAAATTATGAGGCGAAATGGAAAAAATTGCGCAAGTACTTCAATCAAAAATTGCGCAATTCTTTTTTCAAAAAAACACCGGTAACGCTTTCTGAATTTTGTGCAACTTCTTCAGGTGTCCCTTCGGCAATGATTTTTCCGCCCTCCGAACCGCCTTCGGGTCCGATGTCAATAAGGTAATCCGCCGTTTTGATAACGTCGAGATTGTGTTCGATTACGACAACGGTATTTCCTTTGTCGGCTAATTTATTCAAAACATCAAGCAAAAAATGTATATCCTTAAAATGCAAACCCGTTGTCGGCTCGTCGAGAATATAAATCGTTTTGCCCGTGTCGCGTTTCGAAAGTTCAGTCGCCAATTTTACCCGTTGCGCCTCGCCGCCCGAGAGTGTTGTCGCGTGCTGCCCGAGCGAAATATAGCCTAAACCGACTTCTTGCAAAGTCGCAATTTTACGCAAAATTTTAGGCTGATTTTCAAAAAACAAGACCGCTTCATCAACGCTCATGTCCAAAACATCGGCGATAGATTTGCCCTTAAAACGCACTTCCAAAGTTTGACGATTATATCTTTTCCCTCTGCAAGAAGGACATTCGACGTGCACATCGGGCAAAAAATCCATCTCAATCGTTTTCATACCGCCGCCCTCACATTCCTCACAACGACCGCCGCGCACATTAAACGAAAAACGACCGGGCTTGTAACCTCTGATTTTTGCCTCCGGCAACTGCGTGAAAATGTCCCTGATGTCCGTGAAAACGCCCGTGTAGGTAGCCGGATTCGAGCGCGGTGTGCGCCCGATTGGACTTTGGTCAACTTCTATCACCTTGTCAATTGCCTCTAAACCGGAAATTTCTTTGTAAGGCAGCGGTTTTCGTTTGCTGTTGTAAAAATGCCGATTGAGAATCGGATAAAGTGTATCGTGAATAATGCTCGATTTGCCGCAGCCGGAAACGCCGGTGATGCAAATGAATTTTCCGAGCGGAAAACGAACATCAATGTTTTTGAGATTGTTGCCGGTCAAACCGCTGAGAGTAAGGAATTTACCGCTTCCTTCACGCCTTTTTTCCGGCGTTGCGATGGAAATTTCGTTGTTTAAATATTTTGCGGTCAAAGAATTTTGCTTCAAAATATCGTTGGGATACCCCTCTCCGACAATTTTTCCACCGTTTTTGCCCGCGCCGGGTCCGATATCGACGAGATAATCCGCTTCGAGCATCATTTCTTTGTCGTGTTCGACAACAAGCACGGAATTTCCGATGTCGCGTAGGTTTTTCAGCGCATTGATTAATTTTGAATTGTCGCGTGCATGCAAGCCGATGCTCGGCTCGTCGAGTATATACAAAACACCCGTCAATTGTGTGCCGATTTGCGTTGCAAGCCTGATTCTTTGCATTTCTCCGCCCGACAAAGTGTTGACTTGACGATTGAGCGCGAGGTAGCCTAAGCCTACATCAAGCAAAAATTTTAATCTTTTGCGAATTTCTTTTAACACTTCTGAGGCAATCATTTTTTGCTTTTCCGAAAGAGATTCTTCGAGATTTTCAAAAAAAGTTCCCAATGATTTTAAATCACCGAAAGCAAGTTCCGCAATATTTTTATCGGCAATTTTGTAATGTAAAGCAATGATATTTAAGCGATTACCCTTACAATCGGGGCAACATTCACGCGAAACATAGTCATTGACCCAATCGGCAATTTTGTTCGATTCGGTTTCTTCCAAAAATTTGTTCAAATAAGGAATTACACCGCGAAAAATTACTTCTTTGTATGAAAAATTGCCGATTTTTTGTTCAATTTCATACCCGTAAAGCAATTGTTGCAAAATATTTTCAGGAATCTTTTTTATCGGAAGCGAAATATTCAATTTGTATCTTTTGAAAAAATTGTCAATTTCCTCAAAAATTCCGATTTCTCTGTATTCGCCGAGCGGCGCGATTCCGCCCGCCCTAACAGAAAGTTCCTTATCGGGAATGACCAATTCGGGATTAACCTCTTCGCGAAAACCAAGACCGTTGCAAGTTTTGCACATTCCGTAAGGGGAATTGAAGGAAAAAAGGTTCGGCGCGGGTTCATCATACGCCAATCCCGTTTCGGGACACATCAGCGCGCGCGAAAAATAGCGAACTTGCCCGTTTTCAGCGTCATGCACAAGCATAGTGCCCTCTCCGTGCTTAAAAGCCTCGCGGACGGACTGCCCGAGCCTTTTTTCATCGCCGAAATTGGCGTCCAATCGGTCTATAACAAGGTCAATGTCATGGACTTTATAGCGGTCTAATTGCATTTTCGGCGTTATTTCCTGAATTTCGCCGTTAATTCTGACACGCAAAAAACCCATTTTTCTGAGTTTGACAAACAACTCGCGATAATGCCCTTTTCTTGCGCGAACAACAGGTGCGAGGAGTGAAATTTTTTTGCCGGCATATTCTGCCAAAATGATTTGAATAATTTGGTCTTCACTCTGTTTTATCATTTTTTTGCCCGAAAGATACGAGTACGCTTCGCCCGCACGAGCGTAGAGCAGACGCAAAAAATCGTAAATTTCCGTCAGCGTGCCGACAGTTGAGCGCGGATTTCGCGAGGTAGTTTTTTGTTCAATACTGATAACGGGGCTTAAACCGTTGATTTTGTCCACATCGGGGCGAACGGGGTTGCCGATAAACGAGCGCGCGTAGGAGGAAAAACTTTCCATGTAACGCCTCTGCCCTTCGGCATAAATCGTGTCGAACGCCAAGGAAGATTTTCCGCTGCCGCTTATCCCCGTAAAAACAACAAGTTTATTGCGCGGAATTTTTATGTCAACATTTTTTAAATTATGCTCACGCGCACCGTAAATTTCAATAAATTCTTCTTCCTGAATGTCCACAGATTGATATTTTTTGCAAAAATACAAAAAAAAAACGGTTTAAGGGCAATAATTTCAAAATTTATTAAGCCATTTTGTAATCATTGCTCAAACGGGGCACTTTATTTTGACCGCCTAATTTGCCGAGTGATTTCATGTATTGAATAAAAATATCAGGCGGTAAAGATTTGATTTGCAGACTTTTAAGGATATTTCCGGCAATCAAATCGTCGTAATAAACGTTTAACTTTCGCAGTTCGCCGTCGAGTTTTTGGGCAAAAAGTGCAACATCAAGCGGCGGCGCGTCAAACGCCGTCAGCCACTCATGATGCGGCAGCCCCTCGGCGGGATTGACCACGGGCGCGACGGTAAATTCTCTGACAAGCACGTCGGGAAATGCCCTGAGAGTAGCAGCAAGGGCTTTTTCGACCTCTTCGGCAATGACATGTTCGCCGAAAGCGGAGGTGAAATGTTTGGCTCTGCCGGCAAAAACAATTTTATGCGGATTTTTTTGCGTAAATTTGACCAAATCGCCGATAACATAGCCCCAAAGTCCCGCATTTGAATTGATAACCAAGGCATAAACTTTGTCAAGTTCAACGTCTTCGACCGTGAGGCGCGTCGGTTGTTGAGAAAAAAGCTCTTCAACAGGGACAAATTCAAAAAAAATACCGCTGTCGCAAAGCAATAAAAGCCCCTCGTCGGTTTGTTCGTTTTGAAAAGCAAAAAAGCCTTCCGAAGCCGGAAAAGTTTCAACGGAAGGAATAATTTTGCCGACGGAATTAAAAATCTTGGCGCTATATGGCGCGAAATTAACACCGCCATAGACAAAAAGTGAAAAATTCGGAAAAATTTCCGAAACAGATTTGCCCGTTTTTTCTGTCAATTTGTCAAAATACATCTGCACCCAAGGCGGAATACCGGAAATTAAACTCATATCTTCCGAAACAGTTTCGGCGACAATTTTATCTAATTTTTGCTCCCAATCTTCGATGCAATTCGTTGAATATGAGGGTTTTTGGTTGCCGCGCAGATAGGAGGGGACATGGTGATTGGCGATTCCGGAAAGTCGCCCCGTCAGAATACCGCCTTTTTTATCCAATTCGGGACTTCCGGAGAGAAAAATTAATTTTCCGTCGAGAAATTTTGGTTTTTTTTCTGCCCACACATAAAAAAGCAGCGCGTCTCTTGCCGAATTGATGTGGTTCGGCACGGAATCTCGGGTTATCGGAATGTATTTTGTGCCGGAAGTTGTGCCGGAAGTTTTGGCAAAATAAACGGGTTTTCCGTTCCAAAGCACATTTTCTTCTCCTTTTATGATGCGTTCAATGTAAGGCGAAAGTTGCTCATAATCGCGCAGCGGCACATTTTTAACAAAATCGGCATGCTGTTGAATCTTGTCAAAATGGTGTTCTTTGCCGAAAGCGGTATGTTTGCCGACGTGCAATAATTCCGAAAATATTTGTTGTTGCGCAAATTTTGGGTTTTTCAGCAGCGACATTCTTTTCGGAACGATGTAGGAAGCCAACAATTTGGCTCCGACGGAACGAATGGGAAGTGTCATTTTTTTTGATGCAAAAATACATTTTTTTGTAAAAAAATCGGCTCTTAGGTAATTTTTTCAAAATCGAAAAGCTATCGGGAGCTTGTCGGTTTGATGTCATTTAAGCCTTTTCCGCTGAAAATCAATGATTTACACTTTTGAATTCGTCCGATTCTTGTCTGAGCTTGTTTAGGCTGCGAAAAATGTATGATGTAGCCGCGCTGCCTGCCGAGTGTGAGGGCGAAAAAAGCCGTTTCAAAAGCGGGGTCTTGTTCAAATTCTTGCAATAATTCTTCCGGCATCGGCTCGGGATTTTTGGTCAATTCGACTTTTTTACCGCTTTCTTCCGCAGCAATTGCATCGGAAAGGAACATTTTTAAAATTTCTTTCAAAGCAATAATTTCCTCAACATTGTTAAATTTTATTATCCTTCCTGACTGCACATTGCCTTGTTTTTGCAAAATTTTATGCGGGTCGTGCAGCAAAGCCCCTTTAAAAAAGCCGATGTTAGCCGATTCTTTGAGTGCGAAAATATTCACGACATTTTTGTCCTTGTGCGTATAAACAGGGACACCCCATTTCATTTTTTCCGCTAAGCCGGATTCCAAAATAATTTCGCGCAACATTTTAAGTTCGGCAAGTCGGCTCAAAACTTTGCACTTCGGAGTGCCGCCGTAAGGACAACGCATGCAGCCCTCTGTCCAATAATTCTCAATTTTTGTGGTCATAAGTCAAAATTATTCCCTGATATTTCTTCGCCGCAATTTCTCCGAATAGTTTGTTTCCACAGTTTTCACGGCAGAAAAATTGGAAATTAGTTTTGCAAAGCAGAAAATTGCGAAACCTCCGATTTAAAGTCGGCTTAATTTTTGCAACAATTCGAGCAAATAAAATCATTTTTTATGAAAATCTTCGCATCTCTCTTACTTTCGGCAAGCCTTATTTTTGCCGTCAATGTTGCCGACGCAGGCATGAACAAAGATTCTAAAGTCCTTGCGCCGAAAGGCAAAATTTGCTTTAAAATCAAAAATGACACCGGAAAATCGCAAACTTTGCACACCGGTTCCGGCACAAAAATCATTAACAATTTGACAACTAATGAAGTTTGTATCGAAGAAGGCGGAAAATTATATCTCGCCGAAAGAGGCTCAAAAGGCAAGGTTTTGCTCGAAATTAAATCCGGAGTCAGCGGCAAAACTTTTGAATTGTCAAAATTAATGTAATTTTTTGCAAGCCTTTTTTAACACCCTTAGGATTTTTGAAACGCTAAGGGTGTTAAAAAAAACTCGCTCATGCAGTCGAAAATCGACGACGGGAGCGAGTGTAAAAATACCGATGAAGTACTCATGTCTGAAAAATCAAAAACATACAAAATCTTTACAAAATCTTCTTTTTCAAGAAGCTGATTTTTTCCTGATACGCTAAAACGTCGGTGCAGCAGTCGTTAATTCTGCCCGAAATTTTGCGAACCGAACCAAGATTCAACTCGCCGCGAACGGTATCGTTCAGCCGCTGAAAATCGTTTTGAAGAACGTGCATCACTTTTTCAATCTCATTTTCATAAGATTTTATTTCTTCTGCAATGTTTTTCGTGTTTTCCATTTCCTTTGGTATTTAAAGATGGCACAAAAATACGGTCTTGTCTTGAAATTTTCTTGAAAGGATTGTTACGAAAATGTAAATATTTTCCTCCCAAAGATTTCCGTAAGACGAAAAATTCATTCTCGATGCTGCAAAGATAACGTATAATTTTTTTAAAAATTATGCAAGCATACATTATTTTTTTTGCTTATTTTTTGATGCCGGCAGTGTCTTTTTTTTATCAGAATAAGCAGTTCGCTTTTTTTATGCACGCTCGTCAACGGATTTAATTCGTTTTTAATCGAATTTCAGTGAGTCGGAGCCGCTTGCGCTTGTGCCGACTGCGTCCGTCATGTGTGTGAGGAGGTTTTTGCCGGGTTCGTAGTGATAAGTCAATGCGTCTATTGGCAAGCCTGATGCGTTATATTGGCTTAATTTTGTGATGTTGCCGTTCGGGGCAAAATCATAGTTTTCGCGGTAGCGGTCAGGGGAGGCTGCGCCGAGCGTCAAAGCCTCCTTGATGCGGTGCAATGGGTCATAGGCGTAGGTGCGTATTTGATTCCCAAACAGCGACAACTTCGTACTCATTGAGCCGATATTGCCGTTGTAGAGGCTTGTAAATGAAGGCGTTGCGAGGCTTATACCCGTAATACTTTGGTATTCGCCGCTAAAATAGTGCAAAGAAAAGGAAAAATCATC
>JBPOJO010000718.1:0-17885 GCA_052033485.1 Bacteroidota bacterium
GTAAAACGACGGTTTCGCAGCTTAAAAAGTTAAACAATTTGAGTTCGAGTACGATTTTCCCCGGTCAAAAATTATTTTTGAAGCGTTAGTGCGAATGCTGTTAATTTAAGTTAATGGAAATAAAAAAAGGCAAATTCGTGCAATTTTTTTGTAAATATTTAGGCGGGTTGCCCAAGAATGCAGCGCGAGTTTCAGCTTGCGACCTCGCATTCGCTTGTTGCAAGATACCTTACTCCAAGTCTGCAAGCTAAAACTCGCGGTACATTCCGGCTAAATAATTACCATTTTTTTGACAAAAAGGCAACTTTTTTGATTTTAAAAAGTTATGCCGACATCAACTTTAACAAACTTTTATGGCTACCGTAAATTTCAAAGGTAACAGCGTAAAATTGTCGGGAGAAATGCCGAAAACAGGCAGTAAAGCTCCTCAATTTACACTCACAAAATCCGATTTGGCAAATATTTCTTCCGAAGAATTGAAGGGAAAAAAAGTTCTTTTGAACATTTTTCCGAGTATTGACACGCCGGTTTGTGCCGTTTCTGTGCGTAAATTTAATGAAAAAGCCGCTCAATTGGACAATACGCTCGTTCTTTGTGTGTCGCGCGATTTGCCTTTTGCGCAAAAGCGGTTTTGCGCCGCCGAAAATATTGAGAATGTGTTAACGGCTTCGGATTATCGCGGTTCGGATTTTGGCAAAGCCTACGGATTGACGATGACGGAAGGCGCGTTGTCGCATCTTTTTGCTCGTGCGGTGATTGTTTTGAGCGAAGAGGGGGAAGTGCTGTACTCCGAACTTGTGCCCGAAATCGGCTCAGAGCCTAATTATGACGCTGCTTTATCCGCTTTGAAAGTGCTGAATTAATCGGTTTTTGTCGCATGTGCGGACACAAGTGAGGGCAAAAGTGTACCGACCGCCCTTGTTTGTGTCCTCATAAACGACTTCACGAGCGACGGCAAAAAAACAGCAAAATTTATTCTAAACTTTTTTCTTCATGTCAAAAAAAAAATTTGAAAAACTTGTTGACTTTATTTTAAAAAATGAAGGATTTGTACATAACGGACTTGAAATTAAGCAATTAACCAACGGCGACCGCTGCGTCATCACAACCGAAGACATCGACGAAGAAGAACTTTTATTGCACATTCCGGAAAATTTACGCCTCACAGTCGGGAAAGCAAAAGAAATTCCGGCTTTGTCGCATCTCAGCGCGCAAAAATTTATGCACATTCCTTTTACAAATTTTTACCGCGATTGCGCCCTCACCGCCTTGCTGCTTTATCACCAAAATTTGTCCGAAAAGTCCTTTTTTGAGCCATATTGTGCGGTTTTACCGGAGTTTGGTTCTTTTTCTTCACACCCGCTTTGGTCTTTTCAAACGGCTGATTTTGAGGGTTTAGCCCGAATTTCATATCGTTCGGCAGTGATGCTGCGACATCGTTTTGAAAAATTTAAAGCGATTGCAGATGAAATGGCTCTTTTGCAAAAAAAACACAAAATTTTCGATTCCGCTCAACTCGATGAAAAGCAGCTTTTACACACCTATTTATGTGTTTGCACGCGACAGTGGGACGCTTCGGGTTTGGTGCCTGTTGCGGATTTGTTGCAGCATGACAATCAATCGTCGGTTTGCCTTTTTCACGACGAGGATGAGGAAGATTATATGTTTTCGGACAAAAAATTGCGCGCCGGTGATGAAATATTTGACAATTACCTCGTTTTAGACCATGCCAAACAATATACTTGTTACGGTTTTATAGATAAGCCCGATGATGAAATTTGTGAGCGAAAAATTCAGTTCAAAAACGGCTTAATTGCCGAATATTCAGCCCGTTGCGGCGATTTTCTGACGCGCGAATGGGATAAATTTTTGCTGAATAATGAGGCAGTTTTTTACATTGACCAAACGGATATTTCTCCGGCATTGAAATATTTTTTGCGAATCGCCTCTTGCGACGCAAATGAGCGCGAAAATATTGCGCATTTTTTCCCTTACTATAAAAATATTATTTCGGAGAGAAACGAGCAGGCGGTCAGACAAGAAACGGAAGAAATTATCGGTGCATTGGGCTTTTCGGAAGCAAACTTTGAGGAGGCTATGCGCATTTTGAACGATGAAAATGCCTCTGCCGTGCAAAAAAACTTTGCCAAAACAGCTATTTTTGACAAAAAAATTATTCACGCATGGCAAAATCGTCTTGCAAGGGCAAAATAATCTTTCGCGTCATTGTTTTTCAATCGTGAATTGGAAACGCAGCAGTTGAGACTTGTAAAAAATAGTTATTTTTACCTAAGTTTTTGAAATTCATCAACTAATATTGTATTTTTGCGGTCATATTTGCGAGTAAGTCCGGTCATTTATTGATGTTATTTTGCATGAGAAAAAATGATATATGTCTTTTTTAAACGTTTTCATAAAATACCGCACATTTTTTACCTTTTTCGGAAAAATTACGCTGTCGGTGATGTTTTTTTTACTTTTTTTTTCGGGCATTTCTTGTGCACAAAGCAGCGACAGCCTTCGGGTCAATGCGATTTTTATTCAATGCCATAAAATTACGAAAGATAAGATTATTCTGCGAGAATTAGCGGTCAAAGAAGGTGATGCAATAGCGCGTGCGGATTTGAAAACTGTCTTGGAAAAAGAGCGGAATAAAATTTTTAACACGGGACTTTTTATCACTGCGGAGGTGATTTCAAATGAATTTGAGAACGGAAAAATTGATATTTTAGTCAATTTACAAGAACTTTGGTACATCTTCCCTATTCCGATTTTTGAACTTTCCGACCGCAATTTCAGCGAATGGTGGCACACTTACAATCGCTCTTTTTCTCGCGTAGATTACGGAATGCGCTTTCGAGACATCAATTTCAGAGGGCGGCGTGAGGATTTAAAAATCGTTTTGCAATTCGGTTTTACGCGAAAATATGAACTGAATTACAACATTCCTTACATCAATAAAAAACAAACGCTCGGTCTTTTTTTTAAGGCAAATTATTCAGAAAATAAAAGTGTTGCGTACCGAACGTACGAAAATAAGCTCCTTTTTGTCTCTTCTCCCGATGTTTTGTTGCAGCGTTTCAACGCCGGCGCGGGTTTGTCCGTTCGCAATAATTTTTACGGCAAACATTTTTTTGAGTTTTCTTACGAGGACATGTGGGTCGGCGATACCGTCATTCAACTCAATCCGAATTATTTTACGGACAGCAGTCGCAAATTCAGTGCTTTGCGCGGCGATTACGGCTACGTGCATGATGAGCGAGACAATTCGGCTTATCCGCTGACAGGTTTTTTTCTTGCCGGCGGAATCGGCGGGCGTTTTGTTTTGTCGCCGAATCGCGCTTTTCTCGGCAACATCAATTTTACGGCGATGAAATTTTTTCAAATGTCGAAAAATTGGTATTTAGGCGCGGCTTTTATGTCCAAAATCAGCACGCCCGCCTTGCAGCCCTATACGTATATGCGCGCAATCGGGTACGGACGCGAAACGATGCGCGGTTTTGAGCTGAATGTCATAGAAGGTCGGCATTTTGCTATGTTAAAAACAACGGCGCGCTACCGACTTTTTTCAACAAAAATTAACCTCGAAAATATTTTTTTCAAACAATTTTCAACCCTGCCGGTAGATTGTTTTCTCAAATTTTATTTTGACGGGGCATACGTCAATAACCGTTTTGTTTTAGACGAAAAAGACCAACTTTCCAATCGCCCGATTTACAGCGGCGGTGTCGGAATTGACCTCGTAACGGCTTACGCAATGGCATATCGTTTTGAATATTCATTCAATTCAATAGGAGGACACGGATTTTTTTTCAACATGAAAACTGAATTTTAAAGCTCAAAAATTAAAAACAGTTGTTCAGAAACACAATATTTTGACACAATATTTCACCTCATTTTTATAGCTAAAAAGCGAAAAAACGCCTCTCAGGGACGGACGTTTGCTGCAAAAAAGCCTCATGTCGGCGCACCCAAAGAGTATTTGTAACGCTTTGGGTGTAAAGGGCTTAACTAATTCTGCGGAACATTCTTTGGTTTTTATTCTTCCCAAACTGTCAAATTTCCGTTTTCTGTCATAACGGCAAAAACTTTTCCTTTGAGGACTTGCCCTAAATACGGTGAATTTTTTGACTTGGAAAAATTATTTTTTTCATCATAACGCCATTCTGTTTCCGTATCAAAAAGTGTGAAAGTAAGCTTTGAGCCGACTGAAAAATCTGCAATCGGCAAATTTGTGATGCGGCGCGGCTGATAGGCAACCGCACGAACCCATTCTTCGGGTGAAAGATGTAAATTTGCAATCGAAAATGCAGTTTGAAGCCCCGTCATGCCGTTTTCGGCAAGGTCAAATTCAAGCCTTTTCCCCTCAATATCCTGCGGAGAATGATTGCTCACCACAACGTCAATCAGTCCGCTTTTGACCGCTTTAATGAGGGCAAGTCGGTCTTCTTCGTCCCGCAAAGGCGGAAAAACTTTGAAATTTGTATCAAAGCCGTCCGTAAATTGGTCGTTCAAATCCAAGTGATAAAAGGCTGTGTCGGCGGTAATGTCAAGTCCTTCTTTTTTGGCTTTTTCAAGCAGTTCAAGCGTTTTTCGCGAACTGACAAGCGAAAAATGAAGTTTTCCGCCCGTGAATTTTAACACGGTAAGGGCTTTTTGCACCGCTAATTCTTCCGCAATTTCCGGTATTCCGCGCATGCCTAAAAACGTGCTCATTTCGCCCTCGTGCATCAATCCGCCCTTGCTCAAATCCGCGTCTGACGCAATCGTCATCAGGCGCGCGCCCGTATGAGGCAAATAACGCAGGGCGCGGAGGAGCAAAGAAGTGTTGTTGAGGGCATTTTCGCCGTCCGAAAATGCCAAAGTTCCTGCCTCAAAAAGGTCAATGTATTCCGTCATTTCCTTTCCTTCAAGTTGCTGCGAAGCTGCCGCAACAGGGTAAAAACGCAAATTTTTGCCCGCATGACGAATAAAACTTACCGTTTCGCGCGACTGAATCGGGTGCTGCGTATTGGAATGTAGGGCAACAGCGGCGAATCCGCCGGCAAGCGCGGATTTTTCGAGCGAGCGAAAAGTTTCTTTGTATTCCGCCCCCGGCTCTCCCGCCGTAACGCGCAAATCCAACCACCCCAAGCTCAAAAATTTCCCTTCACCGTTAATTTGGTACGTATTTTGAATTATCGTACTCGGAGGTGAAATTTGTGCAATTTCCGCACCGTGAAAAAGAATGTCAAGCGGCTCGCTGATGTTTTTTTCACTCACAATGCGAACACGTGATATCAGAACTTGCGATGATTGAATATTTTTCATCTGTATAATTTTTTTTTTGCAAAAATAAAAATTTTTTGATTATCGGCTTTTTTTTATTGCATTTTATTAATTTTGGCGCGAATTGTTTTTACCATCAAATATATGAAAATTTCTATCGGCAAAGTTGAACTCATTCTGACAAAAGAAGACCCGAATTCGGCTTCGGGCTTGCCGTTTTTATTCTACAAGGCAGAAAACGAGGAAGAACTCGTTTCGCTTGTGCGTTTTTTGCAGTCTGAGGAAGCCAAAGCAGTTAACAAAGTTTATGTCCTTGTTGCGGATACGCAAGCGGCAATGGAGATTTTAAAAAAAAACTTCAATTTGTAATCGCCGCCGGCGGAATTGTTGAATTTGAAGATAAAACCTTATGGATAAAAAGGTTAGGTCGTTGGGATTTGCCTAAGGGTAAAGTCGAAAAAGGAGAAGATTTTGAACGCGCGGCAAGACGAGAAATAGAGGAAGAAACCGGCGTTAAAGCAAAAATTAAGCAATTTCTTTGCAGCACTTTTCATACCTATCAAATCGGAGAAAAACTGTATTTAAAAGAAACGAAATGGTATCACCTCGAAGCAAATTCTCTAAAAAATGCTCTTCCGCAAGCCGAAGAGGGCATCACGGAGGCAGTTTGGAAAGAACAACATCAAATCAAAGCGATGCTCGAACATTCTTACCTGTCCATTGAACTTGTGTATGAGGCTTTTTTAAAGCAAAAATCGCAGCATTAGGCTGTTCGGAAGCACGGTATTTTGAAATAATTTCACATTTCTTTTGATAATATAAGTTAAAAAAATACTCTGAAAGCATTGTTCGCTTGACATAAGTCTATTGAATAAGGCGATTTTCAATTTTGTGTAATAGTTTTTGAAAACGAGTTCTCAATTTTTTAAAAACACTTAAAAAAAATATTAAAATCATAAAAATATGAAACCTTAAAGAAATTCTTACGTTAAGAAAAAAGTGTTGTTTATGTTAATTTGTGTAATTATTTCTATCGCAAAACGGCATTAAATCGAAATATAATTTTAAAAAAATATTTTTCGATGCCAAATTGTCTTTTTTGCAAGGTTTGTAGTTGTCTGGCGTTCCTTAAATTTAAATTTTCTTACACGGACATTTTAAGTTTTTTCGGTTCGGATTTTGAGGTTAAAATTTTACCCCCTATCTTGGAAATATAATTTGCGCATGAACCCTTTTTACCAAACAAAATTCCAACGCTGTTGCTTATGTTGAACGATTACGATGAAATAAAAGACGGAGACCAAGAGAGTATAAACCGCTTTGAAAATATTTTGAGGAGCGGAGATAACTGCTATTTTGACACGGATATTTTTGATTATTTGATAGAATACTACATCGAACAAATGCTGTTCGAAAAGGCTCTTTTTACCTGTGAAAAGGCGATAGAACAGCACCCGCACAGCACTTGTTACCTTATTCATAAAGCGCGCGTTTTGAGTGCGAAAGGGGAAAATGCGGAAGCCGTAAAAGTCATAAAAGCCGCCGAACAATTACAACCGAATGACCCCGAAATTACGGTTGCGAAAGCCTATATATGCGTGGAATTAGGAAAATATCGTGAAGCTATTGAATTTTTTGAAGCCGCACTTTTGTTTTGGGACGAAAAACACGAAATTAATTATCAAATAGCCGTATCTTATTTACAATTAGAGGATTACACACAGGCAAGAAAGTACTTTTTGCGCTCCCTTCGCTTAAAACCCGACGCGCCCGATGTACTTAACGACCTCATGTTTTGTTTGACAAAACAAAATAAAAATGAAGAAATAATTTCGATTTACCGCCAATACACGGAGCAATACCCTCAAAATTCGCATTATTGGACGGCACTCGGCAAAGCCTTTATGCAAAATGAACAATTTGAAGATGCTTTTCTTGCATTTGACGCTGCCGAAGCCATCGAAGGTGAAATTTTTGAGGTCAGTTTTTGCAAAGGAAAAATCTATGCCTCGCGCAAAGAATTTCACAAAGCCCTCGATTTTTATCGTCAATTATTGCCTTTGCCCGCTTGGAATGACTTTGATGAACTGTTTTATGAAGCAGGCATTTGCGCCGATGCCATCGGTGCTTCACAGGAAGCCGCCAAATATTTGAAAAAAGTTTGTGAAATTAATTCATTGCATTTTGACGCAACTTTGGCACTTGCAGGGCATTATGAAAAAAATGCGAAATATTCGGAAGCCTTAAAATATTACGTCAAAGCCACTAAAATTCGTCCCGACAAATGGGCTATCTGGTTAGCCTGCGCTCGCATGAGCATTCTCAGTGAGGAAATTGAAAACGCAGAAGATTATTTTGAAAAAGCCCTTGCGCATTCAGATGCAGCGGCAGAAGCGTACATATCCTTTATTGTTTTTTTGATACAATCCGGCGAAAATGCAAAAGCCGTATCGGTTGCGGAAGAAGGCGCGGAACGTTTTCCCGATAATACCGAATTGCCTTATTGCCTTGCGGCAGCTTTGATGAATGAAAAAAAAGTTAAAGAAGCTTTGCATTATTTACAACAAGCCGTTTGCTTCGATTATGCAAGCCACGCTATCATTTTTGAAATATTTGAAAAAAAAGATGTGCAGATTGCCCTCTTTAAAATCATTCAAGAATTTCATAATTCGAATAAATGAATAAATTTGCAGCGCGATTGACGGATTTGCATCGCCAAAAATTTTTTCATTTTTTATGGGTAAAAATATGTTCAATTTTGAAATAAAGCATTTGCCTGCCCGCACGACGAAGCCGCGCGAATTTGGTTTTACGATGGTAATGGACAAGGGCTTAGGATTGAGAGAGGCGGAAGATATGTTGGGAATGAGCAGTAATTACATTGATATTGTCAAATTGGGCTGGGCAACCTCTTCGCTCAGTCAAAAATTAGATGAAAAACTTGCTTTGTACAAAGATGCAGGCGTTCCGACGTACTTCGGCGGCACTCTTTTTGAGGCTTTTGTCATCAGAAATCAGTTTGAAGATTATTTGCGGATTTTAGACCGCTACAAAATGCAGTTTGCAGAAGTTTCTGACGGCTCTATCACTCTTCCGCATCAAAAAAAATGCGAATACATTCACCGTTTAGCAAAACACGTTACGGTACTCTCGGAAGTCGGTTCAAAAGATGCAGAGAAAATTTTCCCGCCTTACAAGTGGATACAACTCATGGAAACTGAGTTGAGCGCAGGCTCATGGAAAGTCATCGGAGAGGCGCGTGAAAGCGGTAACGTAGGGCTTTTTCGCTCTACAGGCGAGGTGCGTTCAGGGCTTGTGCAAGAAATTTTAACCAAAGTTCCCGCCGAAAAAATTATTTGGGAAGCACCGCAAAGAGCGCAACAAGTTTGGTTTATCAAACTTATCGGCGCAAATGTCAACTTGGGAAATATTCAAACAAATGACGTTATTCCGCTCGAAACCATCAGATTAGGCTTGCGCGGCGATACTTTCAATCATTTCTTGGACTTGGAAAAAAAGGGCGTTGATTTATCTGACCCCAATCCTTCCCTGCGTTTAGAGCATTTCGGAGATGGGGAATAATTAAATTAAAACCCTTACCTTAGCGGCAAAACAGTCAATTTAAGGCTTTTACAAACTTAGGGTTTCAAAAAACTAAGGGTGCAAATGCCTTAAATTGACTGTTTGGGTTTTAAGGCTACATAAAGCAAGGGCGTTGATTGGGTAAGCAAAATTTTAGAGTATTTTTTTTCTAAAAAGCAAAAAAATTAAAAATATTTCTTATCTTGCCAATGACTTAAAAAAACACAAAATTCTTTGTAAAAAAAGAACTGCATTTTGAAATCGTTTTTTTTGAATTTGCAACTGTTTAGCCCTCTTGAAAAACATTTTTTCACGATTTATCAGCTTGCGACCTTAACGTTATCTGATAGCTCGCGATACTCGCGGCTAAATTGTTACACGAATTTTATGAAAAACTTACTATTTGCCGGCTTGAAATTTCAAAAATTATGTCATTCAAAAATGTTTTTATTTCCTACGGGCGCAGGGAAAGTTTAGGCTTTGTCGGGCGTTTGCATCGCGCTTTGAAATTAGCGGGAATTGACGGTTGGTTTGACAAAGTTAATATTCCCGACGGCGATGATTACGCGCTCCGAATAGCCAACGGGATTGAAAATGCCCAAAATTTTATCTACGTCATGGCACCGCGTTGCATGAAATCGCCTTATTGTTTGGTCGAACTTGAACAGGCGCGTATATACGGAAAAAGAATAATTCCCGTCAATCAAATGGTCATTTTTGACTGCGAGCCGAAGCCGCTCTCCGAGGGCGACAAAGCTGTTATGACCGGTTTTTACAAAACTTTTAACATTCCCGACCAAAAAATTTTAACCGAAGCCGATGTTGTCCGCCGCACACAAGAACTGCTCGGGCGAACGGATTGGGTCTATGCCCGCGAAGAACTTGCAGCGGAGGATATTCAGGCACTTTTTGAGTGGCAAGCCGCTTATGAAAATACTTGGAAAAAGCACGATGACCTCGATTTTCTTGCTAAAAATCCGCTCCCGATTTTCGGAAAAATTATTGACCCTTTTGATGATGTCGTGTCTTCTGTTTTTGATTTGATTGAAAAATATAAAGAACACGTTTTTGCACACACTTTTTTGCTCGAAAAAGCACTTGAATGGAAAAGAAACCATCATTCCAAAGAATGTCTTTTGGTCGGAACGGAGCGAAAAGAAGCGGAAGCTTGGCTGATAAGAAAATTTAAAGCACCCGAACAGCCTCCGTGCTACCCTTCGATTTTTCACATTGAGTTGATTTGTGAATCGAAAAAAAATGCCGAAAACCTTTTCACCGATGTTTTCATTTCTTATTCGAGAAAAAATACAGAGTTTTGCGCACTTGTCAACCGCTTTTTAATGACTTTGGGCATTACAACATGGGTAGATTTGAATGATATTGAAAAGGGAAAAGACTATGTCAGAGCGATTGACGAAGCGATTGAAAACTCGGCGCATTACATTTTTTTGATGTCGCCCGACTCTGTACACTCAAAAAACTGCATAAAAGAGCTTGAATATGCCCTTTTACACGGCAAACATATCATTCCGATTCTCATTTTGCCGACTCCTCTCGACGACATTCCGAGCGCACTTCGGCATTTGCAGCACATTGATTTTACGGATAATGAAAAACATGAGGATTTACTGAAAGATATTGACGATTTAGCTGATGTTTTACTCAGCGAGCATACCTTTTTTGAAGCACATCGCACATATCTTGCGCAGGCTTTGAAATGGGAAAATTCGGGGCGAAAACAAACTTTTTTGCTGCGAGGATTTAACCTTGATAATGCTTGGAATTGGCTCAGAGCACATCAAAATCGGGGAAATTACGCACCTTTGCCGCTTCACCATGCTTTTATTCAAGAAAGTTATGACAAGAGAGGGCAACTTGATACAGAAGTTTTTATTTCTTACAGCCGTAAAGATGCCGATTTTGCGCGAAAACTTAATTTGCGTTTGCAACAAAACGGCAAAACAACTTGGTTTGACCAAGAATCAATTTCGGAAGGTGCGGATTTTGACCAAGAGATTTTCAAAGGTATTTTACAAGCCGAGACCTTTCTTTTTGTCATTTCTCCGTATTCTGTTGAGTCAGAATTTTGTGAACGAGAATTGCGTTTTGCCGCAGAAAACGGGAAAAAATTTGTCCCGATTTTATTAGCCGAAACAAAGAATTACACCGAAAAATTGCCTTCTGCATACAAAAATATTCAGTGGACTGACTTTGCTAAACGCGATTTTGAGGCTGCTTTTCCGATTTTGACGGGACTTTTGGAAACCGACAAAGAGCATATTTCGCGGCATACTCGCTTGCAAATCAGGGCTGATGAGTGGCAAAAAAATAATTTTTCAAAAGATTATTTGCTCAACGCTTCCGCTTGCGATAATGCTGAAGAATGGCTGAACAATTTTGACAAAACAACCAAAAAACCGCAACCCGCACCGACGGATTTGCAAAGAAAATTCATTGCGGAGAGTCGAAAAATTATCAACGCCGCTGAGGAAAAAGAAAAATTTATTCAAAGAAAATTGCAGTTGCGTTTGCGTTTGGCAATTTTTATTTCTTTGGTTGCGGTCGCTTCGCTTTTTGCCGCTGTTTATTATACTTTTGTTGCCAAAAAAAATAAAGAATTGGCGGAGCAAAATGAAAAAAAGGCGGAAGTTGAAAAATTAAAAGCCATTGAAGCACTTGAAAACTTGCAAAAGGAAAAACGCGATAAAGCCAAAATTTATTTGCAAGCACTTCTTTCGCGACATGAAGAAATCGAAAAATACGGCGGAAAGCCGATGAAAATTGCGCATGAAATTGACAGTATTCGCAAAAATATTTTGCATCATTATTCCGATGCACAATTCGATTCGCTTACAAAAGTGCTCAATCCGAATTTTTAAACACATTTCTCTTTGCTGATTGTATAATTTTTACGCCTCAAAAACATGAAAAATATTTTTTTAACACTGTTTTTATGCTTTTTTTTGACAAAAATTGCTGCTCAATCGGATTATAAACAAGCCGTTGAAATGGGCAGAAAGGCACTTGCTGAAGGAAATGCCGCCGATGCTTTAAAAAAATTCAGAATGGCGCAAGCCTTTGAACCAAGCAAAAAAAAGGAAGCCGACTTGGAAATTGACAAGGTTTTTCATTACATCGAAAAACAGAGAGAAATGTCGAAAAGAAATGAAATTCGCGCCTTAGATGCAAGGCTTGTGGCAGAAAAACTTGCCAAACAAAATAATATGCAAAGAGAAAAAATTGAAAACGCGAGTAAAGAATTGCAAAAAAGTATAGATAAAATGTTTGATATTCTTAAATTGAGCTTTCTTGATGCTATTTATAAATATTCAAAAGAGGGCGAATATGCTGCTGACGGCTTTTCTTTCGCCCATCATGACCTGACGGCGTTGAAAGGATTGGGGGTGCGCGAACTTGAAATGTATTCACTTGCAGCCGAGTATCTTGTCGGCGGCGGCGGTCGTCCGAATACCGCTTTTTTTTATGTTTGGGACAAGATTTTTGAGAGAAGCATTCCCAAATTATTTTATTCTTACACCATTTACAGGGAAGATAAGGAGCTTGCGTTAGACGCAAACAGCCCTTTTCGTATATACAATGAAAAATACCGAAAAAACGACTCAAAAGGCGTGGAAGAGCTTATTTATGCTTATACTTTGCTCGACAGCACGCATATTGCCGATTCTTTAAAAAAATTTTTTTTCCCGCGAAAATCACAAAAAATTTTTCAATCAGAGACAGAATTGCAATTTTGGAAGAGAAAGTATATGCCGCCGATGCAAAAAATTCCGGGCGGAAAATGCAAAGCAGGCTTTAACTCTGTTCGCGATGTCAATAGTGATTTTGATATTCACGACACGGAATTAGAAAATTTCTTTACTTTTGAAACAGACAGCTTTCAATTAGGTATTTATGAGGTTACAAACGCTCAATACGGGCTTTTTCTTTTGGCTTATCCGCAAATGAAAAAGCACCAATACGCTTTTCACGGAGAAGGCGACGACTTTCCCGTTTGCCATGTCAGTTGGTTTGATGCCGTTCGTTATTGTAATTTTTTAAGCAAATTAAACAAAAAAATGCAAGTTTATGAGCTGCGCAGCAAAACAGACGGCAGACTTTTGACCGAAAATGACCCCGAATATTTTTTTGCAGAGGATTTTGACGTGAATATGCGCATAGAAGCGGACGGCTATCGTTTGCCCTCCGAATTGGAGTGGGAATACGCTGCAAAAGGCGGAGAATCCTATCAAAACAACTTGTTTTTTTATTCCGGCAGCAATAATTCCGACGAGGTTGCTTGGCACGCAGGCAATTCAGATTTGTTGCCGAATGCCGTCGGTTTGCGAATCCCGAACGAATTTGAACTTTTTGACATGAGCGGAAACGTTTGGGAATGGTGCAATGATTGGTATTATCTGCATTATCAACGTTCGGAAGGGGAAACAGTCAATGCCTCAAAAATTACTGACAAAATCGGTGAATATCCCCTGAAAGTGCGACGCGGAGGGAGTTGGTCGCGCTCCGCAATTCGTTGTCGCACAAGTCTTCGCGGCATTTCAATGCCTTCGGAAAAAAACAATTCGCTCGGTTTCCGTGTTGCTTTAGGCAAATAAAAAGTTTTTTTCGCCCTTGCTTGTGTCCTCACAGGCGACAAAAAGCCGTTGCTTGTGTCCTCACACTCGACAAAAAGCCTTTAATTTTTTGTACAATTTTGGATTATTGTTAAAAAAAACATATCTTGCGGCATTGATACTGTTTTACGGCTGAAATTATGTTTGAGACAGATTCCTACAAGCACAAAGGTTTGCGGAGTGCTTTGGTGCAAAATCTTTACGAAAAAGGTATTCGGCAGGCGGAGGTGCTTTTCGCACTCGAAACCGTCCCTCGCCACTATTTTATGGACAGTGCTTTTCTTGCGCATGCCTACGAAGATAAGCCCTTTCCTATCGGTGAGGGGCAAACAATTTCGCAGCCATATACCGTAGCTTTTCAGACGGAATTGCTTGATATTAAGCCGAATATGAAAGTTTTGGAAATCGGGACGGGTTCCGGTTATCAGGCTTGCATACTTGCCGCTATGGGCGCGGAGGTATATACGATTGAGGTGAATAAAAAACTATTTCAAAAAACAGAAAAATTATTGAAAATCCTCTCTGCCAAAAATATCAGGACTTTTTTCGGCGACGGAACACTCGGATTACCCGAATTTGCCCCGTTTGACAGAATTTTGGTAACGGCAGGTTCGCCCAAAATTCCCGAAATATTAGCCGAGCAGCTCGTTTCGGACGGAAAATTAGTTATTCCCGTAGGCGACAGTGAAATGCAAACAATGCTTTTGCTCAAAAAAGAAAATAACGGCAGCCTGAATGCAAAGGCTTTCGGTGAATTCAAATTTGTACCCCTTATCGGCAAAAACGGGTGGAAAACGCCTTAATTTTGAGAATGAAGCGCAATCCCATGAAAAAAATTTGTTTTTGGTGTCCCTATCCCTTCAACGACGCACCCGGGCAGCGTTTTCGCTACGAGCAATACGCTGATTTGCTGCGCGAAGCCGGTTTTGATATTGTTTTTTTGTCCTTTTTGGATACCGAAACCAAAAAAGTTTTGTACCAAAAAGGGAATTATTTAAAAAAAATCACAGGCGTATTAAAAGGCTACGGCAGGCGTTTTGGGCATTTGATTAGCAGCCGAAATGCCGATTTTGTCTTCATTTATCGGGAAGCTGCTCCGCTCGGTTTTCCTTTTTTTGAATGGTTTTTGACAAAAATGATGAAAAAAAAAATTATTTATGATTTTGACGATGCTGTTTGGATTCCGGTAGTTTCAAAACAAAATAAATTAATATTTTTTCTCAAAAATGCCTCTAAAGTTGCCGAAATATGCCGTTTTGCCTATCGAATCAGTGCCGGAAATCAATATTTGTGCGATAATGCTGCCCGTTTTCGCGGAAATTATGCCGGTGTTTTTCTCAATCCGACAACGATTGATACCGAAAAAATGCACAATCGTATGAAAAACCAACGAGAAGGCACTCTGACCGTCGGTTGGACGGGAACTCATTCGACTTTGTGTTATCTCGATGAAATTGTCGACATTATAAAGAGTCTGTCCGAAAAATATGATTTTGAGTTCCTTGTGATTTGCAATCAAAATCCGAACTATGATGTTAAAAATTTTAAGTTTGTCGAATGGCGTGAAGAAAGCGAAATTGAAGACTTACTTGCGCTGCATATCGGGCTGATGCCGCTGAGTGAAGACGCTTGGGCAGCCGGAAAATGCGGATTTAAAGCCTTACAATACATGGCTTTAGGCATTCCTCCGGTTGTTTCGCCCGTAGGTGTAAATCAAAAAATTGTGCATGACGGCGAAACAGGTTTTTTATCCCGAACCTCCTCCGAATGGCGCGACGCGCTCGAAAAATTGCTCACCGATGCCGATTTGAGAGAAAAAACAGGAGCAAAAGCGCGTAATTTTGTCATGGAAAATTATTCTGTGAAAAGCAATTCTAAAAATTTTTTAAATCTTTTTGAATAGTTTTTCAAAACTGCCTCATTTTTGCATTTGTTTTTTCAAAAAAATGATTATGTTTGCGTTGATGATAAATGCAAATTGCGTTTTTATGATTTACAACACTTTCGAAGGGTCTAAATGAAAAAATTTATCGGAGTGAATGATTTTGTCCCTCCGCAGGACAAACTTCTGAAATATTCGGAGAATGAAAGTACTGCCGTTGACCGGCAAATCAGTTACTTTTTTTTCGGCTACTTTTTTTTCGGTATTTTCCTCTCTTATTTTCATAACCGTTGGGACTTGGGCGTTTTTTCGGGCGGGTCTTTGGTGGCTGCCTACATGCTGCTCAAAAAATATTCTGACAATTCGGAAAGTAACCGCTATTTTGTCAGTTTTTTCTTCGGAATTTTTGTCATTCAGTTCCTCATTCAGATGCAGGGCGCGTTCTTTTTTCATTTCATCATCTTTATAACGATGAGCCTTTTGGTGCTGTACCAAAAATGGTTCGTGCTCTTGCCTTATTCTTTCATAATCGGCTCTTATTGCATTTTAAGCTATATTTTGTTGATTATGGGCTACGACGGACCGAAAAAATATTTTCTCAACGTGCAAGAAGTCAACGGCGAATTACTTGTTTTTTCGACCATGCTCGGCATTTTTCACTTTTTTGTTTGCGTATTTTTTGCCAATCATTTGAGCCGAAAATCCTACCGCGATGCGCGAAACATGATTTATCTGAACGAACAATTAAATATAGCCGAAAATACACAATTAGCCAACGAAATTGCACAGGGCGTTTTAGACCAAAGTTTTGCACCGGCAGAAAATGACGTTATCGGGCAAGCATTGCTCAATATGCGCGACAATTTGAAAGATTTTGTTGAAAAAGAACGCGACAACAAATGGAAAAGTGACGGTGTAGCGATGATTAGCCATGTTTTGATGGACGCAACGACCGTGCAAGGATTGGCGAATGAAGTTTTGCATCGCTTGGTTAAATATGTGAATGCGCAACAAGGCGCGATTTTTCTTATTGAAAAAAATGAAGAAAATGTTGAATTTTTGCGCCCCGCAGCCTACTACGCACCCGATAAAGCGGAACGAAAACTTAATGCTTTTGCCAAAGGAGAAGGTTTAATCGGACAAGTAGCAGAAAGTATGAAGTCAATTTATCTCAACAATTTACCTGATAACTTCTTTAAAATCAAGTCTTTCAGCGGAACAGCCCTGCCGCGAGCCGTCATGGTGATGCCGCTCAAGCTCAAAGACCATCTTGTCGGAATCATTGAAATCGCCTCCTTGTATGAGTTAAAATCTTTTGAAAAAGAATTTCTCGAAGAAGTCGGTGAAAGGATTGCCGCGACAATTTTGGCGACCCGCTCGAACGAAAATAACGAAAAACTGCTGCTCGAAACCCGTGCTTTTGCCGAGCAACTTCGTTTGCAGGAAGAAATGATGCGGCATAATATGGCGGAGTTGCAAGAAACACAAGAATTACTCTCGCGCCAAAATGCAGCCGTAGAAATTGCCAAAAATGAACTTTCTGCTCAAATTAAGGCGATTAACAAAACGGCTTTACTCATTGAATTGACGCTCGACGGCTTTATTGCCTTTGCGAATGATAATTTTACTTCTGCCTCTAAATTCAGTTTGAAATCCCTGCTCAACCATGATTTTTTGGAGTTTGTCGACAGCGAACATGAATTTTTGTGGCATACAGCCTTTAATAATGCAAAATTGAACATTATCGGGCAGTACGAATTCAAATGTCGGGACGCTTTCGGCGTAAATATTTGGCTTGAATCCACTTTGACAGCCGTCAAAGATGATAATGATAAAATTACAAAAATTATTCTTTTGGCTTTTGACATCACGTCGCGGCATTTGCAAGAAGAAAAATTGCAAAATTTACTTGCAGAAACCGAAAAAGTCAAAACAGAGTTGCAACTTGCAAATTTGCTCGGAAGTCAGCAAATTGACGCAATTAACAACTCTATTTCGATGCTCGAAACCGACAGCAACGGAGCTATTATTGCCGCAAACGCCAAAGCTGCCAATATTTTTGACTATTCCGAGTATGATTTTCTAAAGCTCAATTTTCAAAAGTTAACCCCGAGTTACATCGTTCATTCGGCGCGTTACGAAGAATTTTGGGAGCGTTTGCTTTCCGGACGTTCCGTTGAGGGCGAATTTGAGTGTGTTGACCGCAAAGGCGGTACAAAATGGATTCGTGCCGGCTTTAATGCCGTCAGAGATTTGGATAATAATGTTACCAAATTGATTTGCCTTTTTTATGACATTTCGCATGAGGTCAGACAAAAATCTGAAATGAAAAGGGCGATTGATTTATTGACTGAAAAAGAAAGTCAGTTGCAAGAAAATATCCGACAAATGACCGAAATCCAATCCGAACTCGATGCTAAGAGCCAAGAATTGACCCATTTTATTGATGCTATTAACCATTCTTTGGCAATGATTGTGTTTGATGAAAATAAAATTATTGTTGATATCAATGCAAAAATGTG
>JBPOJO010000123.1:0-1734 GCA_052033485.1 Bacteroidota bacterium
GCCCCGAAGAGCGCGACTACGCTTATCCGAACATCGGTGAAGATGAAGTCGAAGGCATCATGGAAAAAGGTACTTTCTTCTCCGGTATTCACAATACTTGGATGTTTTATCTCGCTCGTATTTGCAACCACTGCTCATACCCCGCTTGTTTGGCGGCTTGTCCGAGAAAAGCTATCTACAAACGCGAAGAAGACGGTATCGTTTTGATTGACCAATCGCGCTGCCGCGGTTACAAAGAGTGTGTGAAAGCATGCCCCTACAAAAAAACTTTCTTTAACTCCGTTACAAGGGTTTCCGAAAAATGTATCGGCTGCTATCCGCTCATCGAAAAAGGCGAACAACCCCGCTGCGTTACGACTTGTATCGGTAAAATCCGTATGCAAGGTTTCATGGAGGACGCAAAAGAACCCCGCCGCGACAATCCTTTTGATATGATTGTTCGTATCAAAAAACTTGCGCTGCCTTTGTATCCGCAATTCGGTACGCAGCCCAACGTTTATTACGTCCCGCCGGTACACGTTCCGAAAGAATTTTTGTTCCAAATGTTCGGTCCCGGCGTTGAAAATGCTATTGAGCTTTATCGCAGCATGAAAGACGACAAAGAACTTTTGGCAGCTTTCATGCTTTTCGGTAACACCAACCGCATTATTCATTCGTACAAAGCGGAAGAAAAACACGCTGTCGGATACAATGAAATCGGAGACGAAATCGTTCGCGTGCCGTATGTTGAGCCCGTTATCGAAAGACCGCACTACGACGATACGCTCAAAACGTACAGACACAACACGCCGTAAATTTTTCTTTTGCCGAACGCTCATTTTTAACACTTTGAGCGTTCGGATTTTCAAAACTTGTTCTTAAATTTGAACCGGTTTTTAATTTCTATTTTTCAAACTCTTTAACGCTAATTCATCATGAAAAAAATAGCATTTTTCTTTGCATTCTCTTTCTTGGCTGTGTGCGGACTTCAAGCACAAGACGCTAAAAAAGGTCAGGAAGTTTTCACCAAAGTTTGTAACGCTTGCCACACTGTCGGCGAGGGCAAAAGAGTTGGTCCCGACCTCAACAACGTTACAACAAAGCGTAATGAAAAATGGCTCATCAGCTTCATTCAATCATCACAAACAATGGTGAAAAAAGGTGATAAAGATGCCGTCGCTATTTTTAACGAGTTCAACAAAATTCAGATGCCGGATAATAAACTTACCGATGCTGAAGTGAAAAACGTACTCGCATACATCAAAAGCAAATCTAAAAAGAAATAGTTTTTGATGTGAAATAACTTTCGGCGCGCACTTTCGCGCCGAAAGTCTTTGATGAAAAAAGAGTTTGAAAATTATTCACCTTCAATTATTTCGACATCATGATGAAAAAATTTTTATATTCTGCTGCAGTGCTTTTGTTGCCGACCCTCGGCGTTCAAGCACAAGACGTAGCGGCGGGCGAGAAAAAGTTCAACACTGTTTGCACTGCCTGCCACACTGTCGGGGGAGGAAAACGTGTAGGTCCCGACCTCAAAGGCGTTACCAACAAACGCACCGAAAAATGGCTAATGAGTTTTATTAAGTCTTCGCAAACAATGGTCAAAAGCGGCGATAAAGACGCAGTGGCTATTTTTAAGGAGTTTAATAATATTCCCATGCCCGACCAAAATCTTTCCGACAAAGAATTGAAAGATTTGATTGCTTTTTTCAAAAGTAAAAGCCCTGCCGCGAAAACCACACCGGCGAAAAC
>JBPOJO010000626.1:0-4565 GCA_052033485.1 Bacteroidota bacterium
TCGAAGAATTATGTTTGGTTTTAATTTTTCAAAAATGACTTTTCGGTCAGCCTCAAACTTTGTTTTTATCAGGCAAGAGATACTTTATCAGGCAAGCAAGATGGCTTGCGATTCTTTTTTTGCAAAATATATGCCTCAAACGATAAAATTAACAAGCAATTTTTTATGAACAAGCCCTATTACAAAAATTCTTTCAAAAAAATTTTTGATTAAGCGGAAAAATTGTAGTTTTGCAATAAGGCATGATTTCAAAAATTTTCCCCTCGCAGTATGAAAATGTATGTTAAAACGGCGGCAAATCTTCGCAGCCTGAAAAAACCTGAAATTGTTCTTTCGGTGCTTCCGAAAGGAACTGAAGTGGAAGTTGCAGAGAATTCCGCAATTCCGTTTATGGGTTATGAATTTTTAAGGGTTTCTCATGCAGCAAAAAATGGGCTTATGGCAAAGCACCTTTTGTTGTCAAAAGAACCCGAAAAGCATCAATTAAACGATTTGATGCGCCCTAACTTCAAAGAAGTTGCCGACAAAAACAGTTTTCGCGCGCGCATCGCTCCTATACAAGGGCAAAATTTTTCGGAATATGCCGACGCTGTGCATTTTCTTGACGTGGAAAAAAATCCCGTCTTTGCGCCGAAAGGCAGCACAACTTATTGCAATGTGTATGCTTTTCAACTTTTGCATCAATTAGGTGCGTACCTGCCGCGGATATGGTGGATGAGCGCGCCGCAGCCCGAACCTTTGTACGCTAAAAATGTTTTTGAACTCTCGGCTAACGACCTGCTCACATGGTTGCGAGCGCACGCGGATGATTTTGGCTATTCGGAGGTCGGTCTTGAACAACTTGATGCAAGTTTGCACATCGCCTTGGTGCGTAATCAACACGGCAGCGGGCATATTGCGGTCTTAAAAAATAAAATTTCCTCCGAAGCAGGGCGCGTCAATCGGGCTTCAAATCCGAATTGGAAAAAATGGTTTGTCAATAAAAAGTTTGCCGAACGAGCTGTCTACAAAGTTAATAATGCTAAAATTTTTTAAAATGAATGATTATGAATTAATCAAAAAAGCACTTTTTGAGAAAATTATTGTGTCGGGAGAAAGTTTGATTAAAAATGATTTAATTTTTCCTTTTTTTGTCCTTTCCGCGCACGCCATCGAAACAATGGGCGCAGTGGCTGACAATAAGCCCTTTCGTGCGCGAGAGCAAACGATGGAGCGTTTTAACCTTGCGCTGCGCAAACTTTACGGGTTGCAATATGTAAAAATCAATCAAAAAAATTTTTTTTACGAAAAATTTCGCTGCGAAATGGTGCATTTACTTTTTCCGTCAAAGCATATATTTTTAACATCTGTTAAAGATACGCCCGAAAATTTGCATTTGACTTTTGCGCAGGAAAAGTTGATTTTGGTCGCCGAAAAAATGCAAATTGATAATCAAAACGCCCTTCGCCGCCTTTGGGAATACACGGACAAAAGCCCGACTTTGCAAAAGAAAATTGTTCAAAGTTGGCGTAATTAGTTTTTTTCATAATTTTTTTTTATTATTGCACTTTGATTCCTTGTTTTAACCAAAACTTTGATTGTATGTTTGTCAATTCATTTTTTTTCAAAGTTTCTTTATCGCTTGTGATGGGCAGTTTGATTTTGCTCGGTTGGTTTTTGGATTGGGGATTTCAGCCCGTCGAAAAAATCAATCTGTTGAAAAAAGAAAGCGCGTTTGCTTATCAAAAAAAAGAATTTAAAAATGCTGCCGATAAATTATCTGACTTGCTGAAAATCAATGCCGAACAGGAACAAGAAGAGGCTTTGATAAATAAAGGACACAGTTTATTTAACCTTTCGGACACGACGGCTAAAATTGAGTACGGAAAATTGGCACATTCTCAAAATAATATTTTGAAATCGCTTGCTTTACAACAAAATGCAGTGCTTTTGGCGGATTTTTTGAAAAATAATTCGGGAAACAAAAATGGCGGTGAAATGTTAGAGGAAGCGATTAATTATTGCAAAGAATCCCTGCGCGCAAATCCCGCAAATGCTGAAGTGCGCTATAATTACGAGCTTCTTGCACGCTTAAAAGCCGCGAACAGTCAAAACAAAGGCGGTCAGAGCAATGAAAGCGAAGAATCGCAGGAAAATCAGCAACAGGACGAAAACAAAGAAAAAGACAGCGAACAAAAATCAAAGGGGCAAGAGGAGGAAAAAGACGGCAAAAAAACGGAATCGGCTGCCGATAATTTCGAAAAAAAGCCGATGTCGAAAGATGCCGCGCAAATGCTTTTAAATGCTATGAAAAACAGCGAAACGCAATATTTGCAGCAGATGAAAAGAAAAAGCAGCAAACCGCGTGACAAATCTTTGCCCGATTGGTAGTTTCGCCTCTCACAAACGATTACTTGACAATGCGATGAATCAATCCGCAAAATATTTGGTAGATATCAACAACCTCGACATGGGTTTTCAAACTGAGCGTGGTTTTGTAAAGGTACTTGATAACATCAATTTTAACATAAAAAAGGGCGAAACCGTCGGAATTGTCGGCGAGTCAGGCTCAGGAAAAACGCTTTTATCCCTTTCGCTCATGCAGCTCCTCGACAGGAGTGCAAGGCAGATGAACGGCGATATTTATTTCAATTCCTCGCAGTTCGGGCGCGTAAATTTGAAAGATATACCGCGCGAACAAATTCGAAAAATTCGGGGAAAAGAAATTTCCATGATTTTTCAGGAGCCGATGACTTCTCTTAACCCCGTTTATACTTGCGGAAATCAGGTTGCGGAAATGATTCATGCGCATGAAAACGTCAGTTTGAAGGAGGCAAAAAGTCGTGTTATTGCCCTTTTTGAGCGTGTTCACCTCCCGAATCCGCAACGCATTTATAATGCTTACCCGCATGAACTTTCGGGCGGTCAAAAACAAAGGGTAATGATTGCGATTGCTTTAGCCTGTCACCCCGACTTGCTGATTGCCGACGAGCCGACAACTGCTCTCGATGTAACGGTGCAGGCGGCTGTTTTGGATATTATTCGTGAATTGCGCGATTCAAAGGAAACAACGATTATTTTTATCAGCCACGATTTGGGGGTTATTGCCGAAATTGCCGACCGTGTTATCGTTATGCACAAAGGCAAAATCGTCGAAGAAGGCAATGTTTGGGACATTTTTGCTAATCCGCAGCACCCCTACACGAAAGGGCTTCTTGCTTGTCGCCCGAGACTCGATATCAAAATGAAAGTTTTGCCGACGATTTCCGATTTTATGGAAATTAACGTCAGAAGCGGAGATATTCAAACACCGGGAGCCAAATTTTCTTCTGTCGGGCAGGCTTTGATGATGAATTACGTCAGTGAAGAAGAAATTCGGGAGCGAAATGACAAACTCAAACAACAAACACCGATTTTAAAAGTTGAAAATTTAACTTCTGTTTTTAAGGTAAAATCAGACAGTTTTTTCGGTAAAGCGCAAAAAAGTATTGTTGCCGTTGATTCCGTCAGTTTTGAAGTCTACCCCGGCGAAACGCTCGGACTTGTGGGCGAGTCAGGCTGCGGAAAAACGACGCTCGGCAGGAGTATTTTGCGTCTTAACGAACCACAAAGCGGTCATGTTTTTTTTCAGGGAAAAGATATTCTTGCATTAGATGACCGGCAAATGCGCGGGATTCGCAGGGAGATGCAAATTATTTTTCAAGACCCTTACTCTTCGCTGAACCCCCGAAAAACCATCGGAGAAGCAATTTTGGAGCCGATGCGTTTTCACAAAATATTTTATACCGAGCGCGAACGAAAAGATTATGTTATCGAATTATTGGAAACCGTCAATTTAAGTGCCGCACATTTTCATTATTTTCCCCACGAATTTTCGGGCGGAGAGCGGCAAAGAATTTGTATTGCGCGGAGTTTGGCACTCAAACCAAAGTTTTTGATTTGCGACGAATCGGTTTCCGCGCTTGATGTCTCTGTTCAGGCGCAAGTTTTGAATTTGTTAAACAGATTAAAAAAATTATACGATTTCACCTACATTTTTATTTCGCATGACTTGGCTGTTGTTAAATTCATTTCGGACAGAATAGCAGTTATGAAAGACGGGAAAATCGTCGAAATCGGCTATGCCAATGACATTTACGAGCACCCGAAAGAGGCTTACACCGAAAAATTGATTAAGTCCATTCCGAATGCGGATTTGGAAAATATTCGCAGAAATATGCTCAAAAGAAAATTACAAAAATCCAAAACGGTCTGAGGAATTAAAAAAAAATGATGAATGACGATTTTTTTTTTCGTCATTCATCATTCAAAATGTATCTATTCAGCCTGCTCGCAACACACTCGGTTGAGTTTTTATTTGAAGTCAATGCGATGCGGCATCAAAGCCTGCGGCATTCCCTGATATTTTTTGATTCGCTCGTATTCTTTCAAATAGTTGCGCATTTCGTCGCCGATTTCGTCTTCATACAATTTTTTGCGCATGAATTCAAAACCTTCTTCTTGCAATTCTTCAAAAATATTTCTTTGTTTCGGGTAATATTTTACGGCATAATCGGTGAGTTTTGCCGCTTTTACCGCTTCCGCAA
>JBPOJO010000409.1:0-3307 GCA_052033485.1 Bacteroidota bacterium
TTGTGGTGCGTATGCGTACGGGCTATTAAAGGCAGAAAACGGAGTACATCGTCTGGTGCGGATTTCTCCCTTTGATTCAAATGCGCGGCGACATACATCTTTTGCGTCTGTTTATGCCTACCCATTGGTTGATGACACCATTCACATAGACGTGAATCCCGCTGATTTAGAGCGACAAACTTTTCGTGCAAGTGGCAAAGGCGGACAAAATGTCAATAAAGTGGAGACCGCTGTTCGCTTAAAACACATTCCATCGGGAGTTGTGGTGGAATGTCAGGAGGCGCGCTCGCAGTTTCAAAATTATGAAAAAGCGATGCAAATGCTTAAATCTCGACTATACCAAATTGAATTAGAAAAACGAAACCAAGAAAAAGCTCGCATTGAGCAAAGCAAACAAGCAATTGATTTTGGTTCTCAAATTCGCAACTACGTTTTGCATCCTTATAAATTGGTTAAAGACGTGCGAACCCAAGTAGAAACCTCCGATGCGCAAGCAGTTTTAGATGGTGATATTGACGAGTTTATCAAAGCTTATCTTTTGCAATAAAATGTTTGATAATGAACTTGTTTTGTTCTTCTATGAATGAGCGCGGCGACCCAAAACAAACAAGTTTAAAATATTGCGCCTTGCATTCAAATCATACAAAGGCGTTCGAAGTATCCAGCCAAACAAATCTTAGTCCTTGTGCATTTCAAAACAAAAAAAAATTGCTTTTTTTTCAAATTTAATTTTTTATCCTACCTTTGGAAATCAAAAAAACGACATGAGCGAAACGGGAAAAAAATTGCGGAGATACTTGCTTGACGGCAGAAAAAAATTTGAAATTCTTTACAAAAAAATTATCTTTGTGTTTTGCTTTGTAAATGTTGTGAATTTTGATTGCTTAAATTCGTTTGTAAATATTAATCCCATGAGTTAATTATCTAAAAAATGAAAACACAAATTAAAAAGGCAATAGATGCGCTTGAAAATGCTGATTTTTCTGATTTTTTTGCTGAGTTAGACCAATGTCAAATGTCCCCTCAACAAAAAACGCAAATTTCCTTGATGAAAAATAATTTTATTATAAACGGAATTTCCAACTTAGAAATTCAAAAATATTACGTATTTATGCTCGGTGTTGGGGTAAATTTTGAGGAAAGAAAGAATTTAAAAAATTACTTAGAAGCAACCTTAAAAAGATTTGAATATTGGCAGAATTTTTTTATTCACTTACGCGGCAGAGATATTCAACAAATCAATTTGCAAGCGCGAGAAATCACAACAAAAGCAGTCAGAGAAGGAAGCATTGAAGAATTAAGAGAAAATATTGCTCAAAATGAACGAATTATGATGATTTTGGGTAATCCCGGCATGGGAAAATCTACTTCTTTGCAATACCTTGCTCAAAAAGATGCCCAAAAAGTGATAGCTGAATTTGAAAATTCAGAGGCAAAAACGCGAATCCCCTTGTATCTTGAACTGCGTCATGCTTCTGAAACCATTTTTGATTTGATTTGCGAAGAAATAGGTTCTTTTATTGAACCGATTGTTGTTGAAAATATGCTCCGTTTGGGCGCATTTACAATATTTCTTGACGGATTGAATGAAATTGTAAAAGATAAAACTTATCAAGTTATTGAAAATATTCAATTGTTTTACAGAAAATATCCTTTATGCGTTTGCCTCATTACGAGTCGCAGAAATGACTATTTGAGCCGACGTTTTAGTGAGAAAATTCCTGTTTTTGACCTTTTACCGATGGATGAAATGCAAAGAAATGACTTTTTGAGTAAGAACACAAAAGAAGAAATTGCCGATATTATCCGAAAAAGTGCAGAGTTGATACCTAACCAAAATGATTTTCTTTCTGTTCCGCTTTTTTTATTAATGTTGATAAGGATTGTTGAACGAAACGGCAACATGCCCAATAATCAAGCCTTGGTCGTAGAGGCTTTTCTTGACGGCATTTATCATTTGGAAGAACAAAAAAATCCTTTTTTTAATCCTGAACAGACTAATATTTTAATGGCTCATTTGGCAAAATATTATTTTAATGAATACGGCGGAAATGTGAAAATTCCTTATTCTTTGGTTGCCGAATGTATCAGAAAAAAAGCCGAATTAGAAAGATTTAATACAGACGCGCTTGATTTTTTGAAAAAATTGACTGAAATGCAAATTTTAGAAAACTTTCGCGACAAATATACTTTTAAGCATCAGTTATTTTTAGATTACTTTTTTGGAAGAGATAACGAAATTGAATTTTAGGATATGCAGCTCTCAGAGATAGTTTTTAATCCGCGCTTTTTTCAAAGCATCATACTCAAGTCAGGTATGTATGATAAAGCTATGCGTTTTAAATTTATTGCGGCTGTCAGCGAATTTGATTTGCTTTTAGCGGCGAATTGCAAGATGTCTTCTATTGAAAAAGAACCTGAGATTACCGATTTTTTGATACAAAAAGCCATTGAGCATATCAAAAAAAGTGAAGATACCAAAAAAATCGGTGAATCATTAGCGGCTTTAATAAAGCTGAATGAAATTTTTTTAGCCAAAACAATGCTTTTTTGGTTAGGTGAATTTTGGATAAAGGAAGTTTTTGGGCAAATCATACAGATGGAAAACGCCCCTCTTCCCGAATTAGAGGAGCTTTTTGAGCAATTGTATTTTGATGAGGCAGAAACTTTATATAAAAGTTTTGAAATGTTTGAATTTAACTTTGATTTAGTTTTTAAAGATGCTGATAATCCTAATGAATCCACTGTTTTAAGGCAAAGGAAATACAAAACAGTTTTACAATTTGATTCTGAAAAATATTACTCTTTGCTTTTTTCATTATTTGAAAATATGAAGAAATTGGATTTGCCTCCAAAAAAGGAAATCTATGAGCGTTTAATCAGATACAGCGAAGATTTTACACAAGCCAAAGATTTTTTTTACGAAGCCAAAAAACACCTGAATAATATAGATGTTGTAACATACACAAACATAATCAATAAATCCAAAAAATTTGAAGACGCGGAGTTCTTTTTTGAGGAAATGAAAAGTTTGGGTATAAAACCGAATGAAGTAAGCTATTCAACCTATCTCAATAAAACGTCAAATTTCACGCAGGCGAAAAGCGTTTTTGAGGAAATGAAAAGTTTGGGTATAAAACCTAATGAAGTAAGCTATTCAACCTATCTCAATAAAATGTCAAATTTCACGGAGGCGAAAAGCGTTTTTGAGGAAATGAAAAGAGCAGGTATAAAATTAGATGAAGGAAGCTATAATACCTATCTCAATAAAACGTCAAATTTCACGGAGGCGAAAAGCGTTTTTGAG
>JBPOJO010000720.1:0-1857 GCA_052033485.1 Bacteroidota bacterium
TATGCCCCACGAAGTTGCGGCAGAGTATGTTTGCCAAGTAGCCAAGCCTGTGGCATCAGAAGTAAGGATTTTACCTGCGCCGGGAGTTCCGCCCGTAATTTTGATTTGTCCCGCAACTTCTAATTTCGCGCCGGGTGCTGTTGTTCCGATGCCCAAAATTCCCGTTTGTGTGAGGGTTAATTTCACACTTGTTGAACGAGATGCGGCATCATAAATACTTCCTGTTCCGAACTTAAAATTATTGGCATCGGCTTGGTCTAAGAAAAGGACGGCATCGCTGCCTGCCGAATTGGTATACAAACCTAAACCCGCTTGCGATGCACCTCCTCCGCTTGCATTGACGAGTACGCCCGCATAACCGCTTGCCGTGCCGTTGTAGGCTTCAGTTTGATTCCAACTTTCTGTATAAGTTGAGCCTGCACCGACAGAAAGATAATCTGCATTTGCGTCTAATCTTGCGCGGACAGTGCCGTTTGTGCGAAAGTCAAGGGCTTGCGGGTCGGTTGTTCCGACAAAATCCGTGCCTGCGGTTGTGACTGTATTACCGTTTAAATTCCAACCGCTTCCGCCCGCAATTGAGACCCAAGCAGTTCCGTTGTAATAATAAAAACCTGCGGTTCCGTCTGATTGGAAAATGAGCAAACCCGTTGCGGGCGCAGCTATTGCGGCTTTTTGAGCAGCCGTCATGCGGGGAATAAGCATACCTTTGTCGGTTTCTTTAATGTCAAGTATGGAGGAGGCATCAGGGGCAGAATTGTCGTTATTGATGGCAACGCCTTGCGAAAATGCACTTTCTGCCCAAATAAAAGAGCTTACAAGCAAGGCGGTTGAAAATAATATTTTTTTCATTTTGTTTTCAAATTTGAAATGAACAAAAAATGAGTTTTTTATGCAAAAGAATTTTCAAATTTTCCAAGTTTTCAAGGATTTCTTTACGTCTTGTTTATGGAAAAATTTGAAAAAATTATTTTTTCTTCTTTTTTTGAAGTTCCTCAACGGATTTTTCGAGGCGCGCCAAACGTTCGCTGATGCCGTCATTATCAACTTTTTGTTCTTTGACGGCTTGCACTAATGGCACAATGAAGTCATTATAGCGCAAGGAATAGACTTCGTTTTCATTTTTCGGTTTTTCTAATCCGGGAAAATCGAAACCTGCTTCTTTAGCGGCTTTTTCCACATCTTGCGCGATAAAACCGATTTGCAAAGTATTTTCAATTTCCGTGAAATCATTTTCATTGACCACAGAATCGGCAGTCCCCCAAATTTTATGCAGTTGACGCGGGCGTACATTGTACGTAACGGGCTTGAGTCGGGCGATAAAATCCAAACCTTTCACATTCGCACTGATGTTTGTTTTGAAACGAGCATCGGAATAGGTTGTAATGCCTGTGGGCATCGCGCGGATTTGAGCGATGGCAGTATTTCCCAAAAGAACTTGATTATTTGCGGTACATTCAGCATTCGTGATGAATTGCCCCAAAGCAGAAACATTTGTGCGATTAGTTGTTAAATCAACCAATGCGCCTGCGGCAGTACATTGATTGTGATTGCCGCTTGTTAATGCAGAATAACCGACAGCTACATTATAATCGCCTGTTGTGAGCGCATCAAGCGCGTTTGCACCGACAGCGGTATTGCAGATACCTGTCGTCGTACAGGCATTGAGCGCGTAATTCCCGACTGCCACGTGTCCGTTGTTGACGGTAGTCCCGTTTTCTAAGGCGTATAACCCGAAAGAGGTATTGCCGTCGGTGAGGTTATAGCCAAGATGTGCTGCAAAAATATTATTCACCCTAAATTCCATCGGTTTTAAATCTGTTGTACCGACAAAATTAGTGCCTGCAAGAATTCCGGAAT
>JBPOJO010000180.1:0-6689 GCA_052033485.1 Bacteroidota bacterium
AAGTACATAAAATTAAGGAAAATTTTGAAAATATTTTAGAAGAATATTTGAATGAATACGGCGCGCATTTCGACTGAGTGTTGACAACATTTTTTTAATCAATTTTGTACAAGTTAAAGCAAAGTGAACGGCAGGCTGACCGCTTGCTTTTTAAGTTTTTAGATGCTTGTTTTACAAGAAATTACAAGCCGGTATCAACATAAAATCTTCGGAGCGTGCAACCTCCCCTTATGTTAAAAAATCTCAAACTCTAAACTTTTGACCTTGATTGCCGCAAATTTTATTAAAAAGAGTAAATTTGCAGCGCAATAAACCCTAATGATGCAAGCGCGCATTAATCTTGTGAGGAGTGCCGAACAAGCACAAATTTCGTTTTTGTTTGACAACAATAGGCTTTTCAAAAACGAAAAAAAAGAATTTGCAAAGTGTTTTTTTACAGAAGATTAGCAATTTTTTTATAATAATTTCAAATGATTGAAATATTACTTTTTTCGCTTGCGGCACTTACTTTTACATTTTTAGTAAATTTAACGGGTAAGTTAATCCGCATCAATCGCCCGAATGAGGTCAAAAATTCGACTTACGAATGTGGGGAGCAGAGCGCGGACACGAGTACAAAAAGTTTTCATCCGCGATTTTACCTGACCGCCTTGTTTTTTGTGCTTTTTGAGGCAGAAATTATCTTTTTATTTCCGTGGGCTGCCCTTTTTTCGGACACTCAACTGCCTGCGGACGAGAATGCAGAGCGCAAAACCGTCATTTTTTTTGAAGTTTTGGTGTTTATAGGCATAATGATTGCAGGTTTGGGGTATATATGGAAAAACGGATTTTTGGAGTGGGAAAAAAGTGCACCGCCCGTCAAAGAAAATGATTTTCCCGTTTCTCTTTCGCTGTATGAAGAATTTAATCAAAGAATGAACCGAGAAAAAAAAGAACACGGGCAGGAATAAATCATAAAATCAATACAAAGACATTTATTTAAGATGTCTTTCGGCAAGGTAGTTGTTTTCAATTCGTGCATATTCTTTAAACCTTTTAAAACTTGTGCAATTCGCTGACAATCAATGAATTAACCTTATTCTTCAAACTATGGCGGTACAAATCGGATTAGCTCTTATTATGTCATTTATCATCGGAACACTTTTAATTCCGCAAATTATTCACATCGCTCAGGTGCGCAATATGTACGACACGCCAGACGAGCGCAAAATTCACAAAGTTCGTATTCCGCGTTTTGGGGGCATCGGCATTTTTTTCGGCACTTTCATTACTTTTTTAACACTTTCGCTCACTTCGCTCACGACAGGAATGCAATTTTTGACGGGAGCTTTGTTAATTATTGTTATTATCGGTATGCGCGACGATTTTTTGCCGCTAAAAGCGATTTGGAAACTTTTCGGGCAGATTGCGGCGGCTTCTTTGATTATCATCGGCGACTTTCGGTTCGAATCTTTGCACGGTTTTCTCGGCGTTTATGACATAAATGAAATGTTAAGTTTTGCCGTTTCTCTCTATACGATTATTGTCATAACGAACTCATTTAACCTCATTGACGGCATTGACGGGCTTGCCGGTACGGTTTCCGTGCTTTTCTTTTCGTTTTTCGGAATTTGGTTCGTCTATACCGAATCAACCGTGATGTCGACTTTATGTTTCAGTGCGGTCGGCGCGACTATGTCATTTTTGCGCTTCAATTACACTCCTTCACGAATTTTTATGGGCGATACGGGTTCGTTAATGCTCGGATTTTTGGCTTCTGCGGTGATTTTAGAATTTATTCGACATAATGCGTCCTTGCCCGAAACTTCTTATGCACATTTTTCAAATCCCGTTTCAATCGCCTCCGTAGCCCTCGTTTACCCGCTTTTTGACACATTGCGCGTCTTCACATTGCGCGTGATGAACGGTCGTTCGCCCTTTTCGGCAGACAAAAATCATTTGCACCACTTATTGTTGAACGTGGGTTTTTCCCATCTGAAAGCAGTTTTTGTAATTATTTTGATAAATATTGTTATGATGATATTGGTCATCTATTTTCAAAAATTCGGAGACAATTTTTTAGTGCCCTTTGTTGTACTGTCGGCGGCGACTTTAGCTTTTATATTACAAAAAAAATCGGAGAAAGCACTGAAAAAAATGCAAAATCAAGAATCAACGGAAAATGAAACACATTTGTAATGGCAAAAATTAAAGTTTTTTACGCAGAAGACGAAGCCTCTCTCGGCAGAATTGTCAAAGACACGCTCGAATCACAAGGGTTTGAGGTGTTGATGATTGTCGACGGAAAAAATGCTTTGCAACAATTTGAAAATTTCGCACCCGATATTTGCGTTCTTGATGTCATGTTGCCCTCAAAAGACGGTTACGCGATTGCGCGTGAGGTTCGAATGCAAAATCCGCGTATTCCCGTTATTTTTTTGACCGCTAAAACGCAAACGGCTGATTTGCTAAAAGGCTTTGAATCAGGCGGAAACGATTACATTAAAAAACCATTCAGTTTAGAGGAGTTGATTGCCCGCATCAACAATTTACTCAAACTGACCAAACAACATTCCGCCGCCGGAACCTCCGTTTTTAACATCGGAAAATACGAGTTTTTTCCCAATAAATACGAACTGCGTTTTGCCGACACGACGCGAAAACTCTCTCACCGTGAGGCGGAACTGTTAAAAATCTTTGCAGAAAATCAAAACATGATTATTCAGAGAAAAGCGATTTTGATGCAAGTTTGGAACGATGATTCCTTTTTTAATTCGCGAAGTTTAGACGTTTACATCACACGATTGCGCGATTTTTTAAAGGCTGATGACAATATTCAAATTGTCTCTATTAAAGGTGTCGGTTATCATTTTGTGGTCGAACAAAGGGTTTAGAATTAACATTTTTTGTAAAAATGTTAATTCTTTCTGTAATTGCCTATTCGCCCCAAAGCCTAAAACCTTACATAAAAGTCGTTTGTGAAGACACAAACGACGGCGGCGAACCTTACATAAAAGTCGTTTGTAAAGAAAAAACGACGGCAATGGATTTTTTGTTGATAAATTTTATTTTTTGTAGAACCGCCCTTCACGCCCTTTAAATTTGATGATGTACGCACCCGTTTGCAGTGCGGAACAATCAACGCTGCTGCCGTTGCCTTTCAGAAGCACCTTTTTGTTGTCATCAAGTATCTCATAGTCAAGTTTTTCCGTAAAATTTAATTTTGACGTAACGCGCTTCGGGAAAAAATTAACTTCGTTTTCCTCAGAAAAAATTTCAATAATGTCAGAATTGTAATACTTTCCGGTAACATCAAGATAACGGATTCGATAGTGATTTTTGCCTTTCTGATGCTCAACTTTTTCATTATAAAGGTTCGTTTGCGGGTTTCCTTTGCCGACCGCGAGTTTCACATCTTCCCAAGACTGATTTTTTTGCCTTTGAATAAAAAATTGTCCGGACGGTTTTTCGCCTTTTGTGAGCCAAATAATTTTCCCTGCCGCAACACTCAAAGAAACAAAACCAAAACTTTCCGAGGGTTTTAGTACGTGCGGATTAATTACTTTCGGTTCACAACTTTTTGAGTGCTCAATTTTAATGACAACAGATTGACCGTTTTTCAGCCAAGATAAATCCACATCAAAAGCGGTCAAAGCGGGCACATTTATTTTTTTTTCATTGACCGAAATCGCTTTGATACAAAAAACACCCTTTCCGTCATGAGGATTTTGAACGTAAATATTAGCACCGTTATAAGCTCCTGCAAGCACAATTTCGGCATTCTGAGCCGATGCAAACGGCTTTTGTATCAAAAAAAATGCGACAGTAAACATTAAAAATTTGTATATGGTTTTCATTTCAAATCAATTTAGGGTACATGCCCGTTCGCGGGTGTACGGCAAGTTAAAATTTTAAGTTCAAAGATAAAAAATATTTCTTAAACAAATCGAAAAAAAATACGAATTTTCTTTTTTTCTTACGTGTTAAAAAAATCTGTGCCAAAAAAAATGCCGAAAAAGCCATTAATGACTTTTTTTTGATACCTTTGCATAATAGATTTCCGTTCGTAAAACGAGCGTGAATGTCAGTTTTTCATTACGGAATTATCACCGACAATTTTTCAAAAAATGTCGTTGTTGAGAGCGTATAAATAAACTTCATTACTTCATTGTCCGTTTTACATTATTTTCAAAATAATTTGTCTATCTCAAATGGTCAAAATCGGCAAACATGAAATAGGTGATTTTCCCTTGCTTTTAGCACCGATGGAAGATGTCAGCGACCCGCCTTTTCGCGCAGTTTGCAAAGAAAACGGCGCGGATTTGCTTTTTACGGAGTTTATTTCGGTAGAAGGATTGATTCGCAATGCCGGCAAAAGCACGCAAAAATTAGACATTTACGACTACGAACGTCCCGTCGGTATTCAAATTTTCGGCGAAAAATTGGATTCCATGATTGAAGCAAGCGAAATAGTACATGAGGCGAACCCCGAAATTCTCGACATTAACTACGGCTGCCCTGTCAAAAAAGTGGCTTGCAAAGGGGCAGGAGCGGGTATTTTGCTCGAAATTCCTAAGATGCAATTCCTCACGGCTGAGATTGTGAAGCGTGCAACTTTGCCCGTAACCGTCAAAACGCGCTTGGGTTGGGACGAAAACAGCATCAGAATTGTCGAAGTCGCAGAAAGATTACAAGATGCCGGAATCGCCGCCCTGAGCATACATGCCCGCACGCGCGCGCAGATGTACACGGGAAAAGCCGATTGGAAATGGATTGCAAAAGTAAAAGAAAATTCACGCATAAAAATACCCGTTTTCGGCAACGGCGACATAGATTCGCCGCAAAAAGCCTTAGAATACAAAAATCGCTACGCTCCCGACGGCATCATGATTGGACGCGCGGCTATCGGCTATCCTTGGATTTTTCGGGAAGTGAAACATTTTTTAGCGACAGGCGAATTATTGCCGCCGCCGACTTTGGAAGAAAGAGTTGCCGTTTGCAAAAAGCATTTCGGTTTTTCTGTCGTGTGGAAGGGCACAAAACTCGGTATTTTTGAAATGAGAAGGCACTATTCTCAGTATTTTAAAGGCGTAAACGGCTTCAAACCTTACAGAATGAAGCTTGTGCAAGCCGCAGGCGAAGCGGAAGTGTATGAACTTTTGGACGAAGTAGCCGAAGTTTTTAAAGGAGCAGAAATTGAACGTATATACGAAAACCCCGATTTTGATGCGTGTTACTGACAAAATGTCTGTTTTTTGGTATGATGCCGGTATTTTTTTTTACCGCCTAATGATTACTGCGGCATCTGTTTTCCATCCAAAAGCCCGAAAAATGCTTGAAGGGCGGCAAAATTGGCAAAAAAAGTTAGAAAAATCCTTAGAAAAAAGGGCGGGAAAACGTGTTTTGTGGTTTCATTGCGCGTCCGTAGGCGAATTTGAGCAAGCTCGTCCGTTGATAGAATTGATAAAAAAAGAGCACCAAAATTCCTTTATTTTTCTGAGTTTTTTTTCACCGAGCGGTTTTGAATTGCGAAAAAATTATGAATTTGCCGATGCCGTGATGTATTTGCCTTATGATTCAAAAAAAAATGCAACAATTTTGCTTGAAAATTTGCAGCCTGCGGGCGTTTTTTTTGTTAAATATGAATTTTGGTTTCATTTCTTACACAGTTGTCGGCAAAAAAATATCCCTTTGTTTTTATTGTCCGGCATTTTCAGAGCCGAACATGCCTTTTTTAAAAAAGAAAATCGTTTTTGGCGCAAAATATTGACTTTTTTTGATACTTTTTTTGTCCAAAATCAACTTTCTGCCGAACTCCTTTCGGGTGCGGGTTTTGAGAATTTTCTTGTAACGGGTGATACGCGATTTGACCGCGTACGCGAAATAAAAAACGGCAACAGGACGAATGATATAGCGGAAAAATTTGCAAACGGAAGCAGGGTTTTTATTTCCGGAAGTGTTTGGTCGGAGGATGTGAAACTATTGGCAAAAATGCAAATTCCGTGTAAAATTATTCTTGCGCCGCATGAAATTTCCGAAAAAAATCTCCTTGAAGCGGAAAAATATTTCCCCGACAGCGTTCGCTATTCGCTTGTCAATGAGGCGAATGCCGAAAGTTTGAAACAAAAAAAGGTACTTTTGATTGATAATGTCGGTTATTTGTCGGTTTTGTATCGCTACGGAAAAATTGCCTATATCGGCGGCGCGTTCGGCGACGGTTTGCACAATATTCTCGAACCTGCCGTTTTCGGACTTCCCGTTATTTTCGGCAAAGAGTTTCGCAAATTTCAGGAAGCAACTGACCTCGTAGAGGCAGGAGGAGCTTTTTCGGTCAGAAATCACGCCGAAGCCGAGAAAATTTTGCTCAAACTCTTGCAGGACGACTCTTTTTACAACAACACGCAAAAAATTATTTTGGATTACCTCGAAAAACAATACGGCGCAACACAAAAAGTGTACAATTTTTTGGCAGAAAAAAAATATATTTCTTACTGACAACTTCGGAAAACTTTCCTGTTTTTTGCAGCAGGAATTTCCAAAATCGTGCAGTCGAATACCCGAAAGGGGATAAAATATAAAGAGGCTGTCCGAAAAGTACGTTTTAAATTTTGCAAACCAAATATAATTTTGTTGTTTGCATTTTAAGCCTCAAAGATGATTTTTTTTGACAGAAATTGCCTCAAAACCGTCATTTTTTCTCTAATGAAATG
>JBPOJO010000538.1:0-6772 GCA_052033485.1 Bacteroidota bacterium
TACTGTCTCCCGCACCGCCGCCGTAAAAAATAGTCCCGCCTTTGTACCACGTGTAGCGATTGTACGCGCCTTTCACGCGAATCGTATCGCGAAAAATTTCACCTTCGCAGGTTGTTTTGTTTTTCGCCGTTCCGACACTGTCTTGCGGATTGTAGGCAAAAAGCGGGATTGCGAGGGGTAAATTGTTTTCGACGGCATCAAATTCCAAGCGATTTTTTTGCACATAAGCACGTTGCAAGGGTGTCGGCGCGGAAGTCAGTGCAGGCAAATTGGTCAAAATATTTTCACTCAAATCCAAATGTTTTAGCGGAATGCCGGTCAAAGAAGGAGCCGTTCCGGAAAATTGATTTTTTGTTAAAATAAGGGTATCAAGTGCGCTCAACGCGCCGAAAACAGAAGGTATCGTTCCGGTGTAGCTGTTTTCGCTGAAAATCAAGCATTTAACACTCGCCGGAAAAGTCGGCAAGGCTCCCGAAAGTAAATTTTTATGAAAATTAGCCTTTTTAAGATTGCTTAAAGTCGAAACCGAGGCGGGAATCGCGCCCGAAAGTTGGTTATTCGACAAATCTAACCACTGCAAAGCGGCGAGATTGCCGATGTCATTCGGTAAAGTACCGACCAAATTTCGACCCGACAAATTCAACACAAAAACGCAGCCGTCTGCATTCAACTGCACGCCCGTCCACGTATTTATCGGATTGGTCAATGTCCAAGGTGTTGTCCAAGACGCACCGACAGTCGCATTGTAAATCGCAACCAACGCCAACGAATCGGGCGTTCGGCACGCCGGAGGTGATTGTGCGAAAGTATTTTTTGTAAAAAAAATGCCCGAGAAGGCAAGAAAAACAGCAAAAGCACGTAAAAATTTCATATCCTGCGCAATTTAACAGTCGACTAAAAACCGGAGCAATATACTCTTACCGATATTTTATACTTTCGATAGCCTTTTTTCATTAACGAAACGAAAGGCAAATTATTGACTTACAAACAAAATATATTCCTGACTGTTTTGCCTCTTGCCCTTTTCTCAAGCAGGTGCTCATAAATAAACTTTTTTTAGTTTTTTTATGACATTCAGACGAGTCGTATTTCGTCTGTATAAGAGGCTAATTTGTCTGAAAAAAATTAACATTGTTTCGTAAGACAATCATTAACGCTCAAAAGTTGTCTGCAAATGTAGTCATTTTTTCAAAAATATTACACGCGAGCGCGAAAATGAAACAAATCCTATACCTTGTCAGGCGAGTAGGTCAAAAAGATGCAATTATTCAAAAAAAGTGTATCGGCGGCAATTTTTGGGATTTATTGCAACGAAAAGATGCCGTCAATACACTTCTTCAGTTAATTTTGTGCGGGAATAAACCAACGTTCATTTTTTAGCAGACATTGCAAAACCTGCTTTGGCATTTAAACTGATTAAAACAAGATTGCCTGCGCCGAACAAAAATTCCGCAGTCTGTGCAGCCCAAAAAATGCCGTCAATTTGTTCAAAATGAACGCGGTAATAGAGGAAAACGGCTAAAATAATAAGTGTCATTCCGTTAAAAGCAATCATTCTCATGTATTTTTCCTTTGTTTTTACAACTAAACTTTGACTTTTACCGGCTAATTTTTTTCCCGAAATTGCCAAAATCGGCATGAAAATTATCAAAATCGGCAAAAAATATAAAATCCCTGTTTTTACTTGCCGAATAAAAAGTATGTCCCCTTTTATTTCCGCACTCAAAGAAAAGCCCCAAAAGAAGCAGATACAAAGGCTTGCGACCGCTGTGGCAAGCAAGTGAATTTTGATAAGTGTTTTTCTGTTCATGGTGATTTTTAATGTTACAACAATCTAATTATCAATTGCTTAGCGTGTATTTTGAAATTTTATCGTCAATAAAGGCGTTCAACAAACTAAGCATGTATTAGATTTTTTGTTTTAAAAAATTAATTGCAATCTTATCTGAACTTCATTAGCGACCAAATAGCTCAAAAATCCATCTCCGATGTCAAAATCATCAATGAAAAGTGAAAAGTTTGCCGTTAACATTCTTTTCTCCCCTAAATTTTTTGTTGTAAACTCAATTTCTTTCGTTTGCGTTCGCCCTTTTATTTTGATTTCAAAAGTTCCTTTGTAATGCCCGTCTGAAATTTTAGCTATTTTTTGAGAAACAATTTCAATTTTGGGGTATTTTTCAACAAAAAACCAATCTTCCTGCTGTAAATGTTCGTCTCTTTTTTTGTTTTTTGTGTTAATGCTCACAATATCGGCTGTACCGAAAATACTACCTGTTCCGTCTTCATTCAGGGAAACTTTGTAATTGATTTTTTCAAAATTTCCCTGAATACTTGTCAGAGCTTTGCTGATTTTAAAACTGACACTTTCGTTTTGCCCAAAACAGGAATAAGTGAAAAGCAAAAAAAAGGACAGCAAAAAAACTGTGTTAAATTTCATATTCTTGTCTTTTAATGAAATGATAACACAAAGGTCTGCATTGTCGGTGGGCTAAAATTGTAAAAATCGGAAATCCGGTATTTTTTTTCGCAATTCTTTCGGCGACAGCCCCGTGATATTTTTTATTTCGTGAATAAAATGCGATTGGTCAAAATAATTATTTTCGTAAGCAATGTTGGTGAGCGAATCGGCGGTGTTTCGCATTTGAAAAACGGCTTGTTTAAGTTTAACCAAACGAATAAACTCTTTCGGACTACAGCCGATAAAATCTGAAAATTGCTGCCTCAAATGCCGGTCAGACACATGAATTTGAGCAGAAAGTGCGGCAACGTCGGTTTCGCCCGCACAATTTTCAATGATTTCTACGGCATTCCTTATGAGTGAAACATCGCGTTGAATGAGCGTTTGGAGAAAAATTTTTTCAGTTTCGGCAAATAGCTCCTCCGTATTTTTACACGCAAGGGCGCGTTCGCGGAACAACATCGCCTCTGCGGGAAAAAGTTCATGCGTAGGGATAATCCACGGCAAAGAGCCGATTTTTTTGGTTGTCAAATACGGCAGACAAAAAGGACGAACATGCGCACCTATAATTTTTATTTTCTCGGTTTTCGGAGTTACGGTGATATTGTGAGTCGAAATTTTTGAAATAAGCATATTGTCTTCGGACGTTTGTTGAAGCGTGTGATTTTTGACTAAAAAGGGACAATCGAAAAAAAAACCGAATGTTATGCGCGGGAAGGGCAAAACGTATTCGGGCTGAAATGATAAATCATTTGCGCTTCCTTCTGCAAAAAAAAATTGGTCTACAATGCTTGCAAGAAAAGGGTTTTCGGGCTTTTTGATGCTGAAAATAATATTTTTTGCCATAAAGATTTGCAATTATCGGCGAAAATACGAATTTTTGATTAATTTTTTTGTTTTTGCATTTCCCTGCTATACTAATAAAAGCAAGCTTACTAAGCCACAAAACCCCATTCCGAAAAAAAAACTAAAAAAAAGTTGAAAATATTTTGACATTTAAAAAAAGCCTTCTAACTTTGCATTCCGAAAACAAACGGGTGTAGCTCAATTGGTAGAGTGGCGGTCTCCAAAACCGTAGGTTGCAGGTTCGAGCCCTGCCTCCCGTGCGGACAAAAGGTTTAGGGTTTGCTTTTTGGCTTTACCCTAAACTTTTAGCATTTAAAATGCCTCAGAAGCAAAATAATGGAAAAATTAGTAAACTTTTTTCGTGAATCTCGTGACGAGATGACGCATCACGTAACATGGTCAAAATTCAGCGAGTTGCAGAATACGTCAATAGTGGTGCTCGTTGCTTCTTTGATTTTTGCAATCGTTGTTGGTGCTATGGACTGGGTTTTCAATACCGGCATCGAACAAATTTACAAACTTTTCTGATTGCCCACTTTTAATTTTTTTGGCAATGGAAAATACTAAATGGTACGTTTTGCGCGCGGTAAGCGGACAAGAAAAAAAGGTTAAACAATACATCGAACGCGAAATTGTCAACAACAAATTCGAAGATGTTTTCGCACAGGTCTTAACGCCTACCGAAAAAGTTTATCAAGTTCGCAAATCAAGGGACGGCAAAACTAAAAAGATTGCAATCGAAAGAAACTTTTTTCCCGGCTATGTAATGATTCAAGCTAATCTTGATGACAGCAGAAGCGGTGAAGTGATTTATATGCTGAAAAATATTCCGGGCGTGCTCGGATTTTTGGACGCAGACCGTAACGGACCGAATGAAAAACCGAAACCGATGCGCGATACAGAAGTGAATCGCATTCTCGGGCGTATGGAAGAGTCCGATATCAACGATATTCCGCTCGAAACCGAATACTCACAAGGCGAACAAGTCAAAGTGATGGACGGACCTTTTTCCGGATTTACCGGAATCGTCAAAGAGGTTTTGGCGGAAAGAAAGAAACTCAACGTCATGGTTACGATTTTTGGTCGTACTACGCCTATTGAGTTGAATTATGTGCAAGTTCAAAAAATGAGTTAATAAAATGGCTAAAGAGGTCAGCGTTGTATTTAAGATACAGGCGAAAGGCGGCGAAGCTACTCCGGCACCTCCGATTGGTCCCGCTCTCGGTTCGAAGGGCGTGAACATCATGGAGTTCTGCAAGCAGTTCAACGCTCGCACGCAGGAGAAAAAAGGTCAAATCTTGCCTGTTATCATCACGGTTTATACCGATAAGTCTTTTGAGTTTATCGTAAAAACCCCGCCCGCTCCGGTTTTGCTTTTGCAAGCCGCTAAAATCAAAAGCGGCTCAGGTGTTCCGAACCGAAACAAAGTCGGTAAAGTAACTTGGGACGACGTGCGCAACATCGCGGAAATTAAAATGCCCGATTTGAACGCGAACACAGTCGAAGCTGCTATGCGTATGGTTGCAGGAACTGCAAGAAGCATGGGCATCACCGTCGAAGGAAAAGCTCCTTGGGCGTAATTTTTTAATGTAGGAGGTTATACCGCTTGACTACAAAACAGCAATTTCGATGGCAAAATTGACAAAAAAACAAAAAGAAGCTCTTGCGAAATATGACTCGCAGCAAGAGTATCTGCTCGATAAAGCGACAGAAATCGTCAAAGAAGTCAACTACGCAAAATTTGATGCGTCTGTTGATATTGACGTAAGATTAGGAGTTGACCCGCGCAAAGCTGACCAAATGGTTCGCGGTGTCGTTACGCTCCCGCACGGAACAGGTAAAGCCGTTCGTGTTTTGGTTCTTTGTACTCCCGATAAAGAAGCCGACGCAAGAGCTGCGGGCGCAGAGCATGTCGGATTAGATGAGTACATCACCAAAATCGAACAAGGTTGGACAGACATTGACGTTATCATCACTATGCCTACCGTTATGGCGAAAGTCGGCAAGCTCGGTCGTATTCTCGGACCGCGCGGCTTGATGCCAAACCCGAAATCCGGCACCGTAACGATGGACGTTGCAGGCGCAGTTTCGGAAGTGAAAAAAGGTAAAATTGACTTCAAAGTAGACAAATTCGGTATCATTCATTGCTCTATCGGCAAAGTTTCTTTTGACCCCGATAAGCTCCGTGATAACGCAAATGAACTTTTGGCTACAATCATGAAGCTCAAACCCTCTACGGCGAAAGGTACTTACCTCAGAACCGTTCACTTGTCAACGACAATGAGCCCGTCAGTGAAAGTTGACAAGGCTTCATTCAAAGCATAAATGATTTTAAACGTCAAATCTTAGTTCAATCATGTTGAGAGAAGAAAAATATCAGTTGGTTGAGGAACTCACCGCTGACTTAAAAACCTCAGATTATTTCTACATCACTGACGCATCGGGCATGTCTGTTGCAGACATTACCAAGTTCCGCAAAATTTGTTTTGAGAAAGGAATCAAATGCAAATTGGTTAAAAACTCTTTGATTAAAAAGGCTTTAACCAACATCGGTGGTGATAATTACGACCCTTTTCATAAATCTGTTCTCAAAGGACAGTCAGTTATCTTAATTTCACCCGAATCGGGAAAAACTCCTGCTTTAATGTTGCAAGATTTTTACAAATCTACCAAAAAAGCAAGACCCGTACTCAAAGGCGCGTCAATAGACAGCTCACTTTTTATCGGTGAAAATCAATTAGAAACTTTGACTAAACTCAAATCTCGCCAAGAACTCATCGGCGATATTGTTATGTTGTTGCAATCACCCTCACGCAGGTTGGCAGGTGCCATCACAAGCGGCGGCGGTCGTATCGCGGCAATGGTCAAAGGAATTGCAGAGAAAGGTCAATAACCCAAAAGAAGCTTCCAAGCCGATTATATACAGACGAAAGTCTGCGCTTTTTAATTTGTATTTTGTTTTTAATTTTTTTCAAACCCAAAAAATTTTTGTCAATCATGGCAGATTTGAAAGTATTGGCAGACCAATTGGTTAGCCTCACAGTGAAAGAAGCAAACGAACTTGCAGATATTTTGAAAAACGATTACGGTATTGAGCCTGCAGGCGGCGGTGCTGTAATGATGGCGGCTCCCGCAGCGGCTGCTGCTGAAGCTCCCGCAGAAAAAACTGAATTTGATGTTATCCTCAAATCAGCCGGCGCAAACAAATTGGCAGTTGTTAAATTGGTTAAAGACCTCTCAGGTCTCGGCTTGAAAGAAGCTAAAGATTTAGTCGACACAGCTCCGAAACCGGTTAAAACTGCAGTTCCTAAAACTGAAGCCGAATCACTCGCTAAACAATTAGTTGAAGCAGGTGCTGAAGTAGAAGTGAAATAATTTTTTTTTGCTTTATGAAAAAACCCGCTGTTAGCGGGTTTTTTTGTTAAACCCTTATACCTAAAACTGTTACGTCATCGGTTTGTTCCTGCT
>JBPOJO010000075.1:0-11438 GCA_052033485.1 Bacteroidota bacterium
CCGCGAGCTTTAGCTTGCGGATTTGTATCGCGAGCTTTAGCTTGCGGTTTTGTACCGCGAGCTTTAGCTTGCGGTTTTGTATCGCGAGCTTTAGCTTGCGGTTTTGTAGGAAGGTATCTTGCAACAAGCAAAAGTAAGGTCGCCGGCTAAAGCTCGCGCTACATACATGGGCAAACCGCCTAAATAGTTACAAAAAATTTCAAAATTGTCTGTGTTTTTGTGCATTTTTTTTTAATAATTTTTCAAAGTTTCAGACAATCAAAAAATAGTCATTAATTTTGCAAAAGTTTTCAACATCGGTAAAATTTTTCGTATGTTCGAACAAACCCTTTCGCGCATTGTAGAAATCAACTACCTCAACGCATACATTCTCGACAGTTTCGGAATAGAATTTTTCAAATATCCCGAATCTTCTCTCGAAGATGTTTGTAAGCGTTTGCGGCTCAATCCTGAGCGGATAATAAGCTGCCTGCAAAACCCATTTTTGCCCGAATCTGCAACGGAAACGGCACATTTGGAAAAATACGGCGTTACGGAGTTGGTGCGAATGTTGAAATCCACCCACCGGCAATTTATCCGTCGTCAGTTGCCGTTTATGAATAAACTCATCGGCGGAATTTCGCTTCGCGAAGTTCGATGCGATTATCGGGATACGGTTGAGATTCTCCAAATGGGTTTTCATTGGTTTGCAGAAGACCTCATTCGGCATATTTTGTTTGAAGAACGCAAAGTTTTTGACCGTTTAGTGAGTTTGGAATACGGGCTGTACGATAAAAATTACCTTCATATTTGTTCGTACAGGCTCAAAAATATTTCCGTAGAAGAAATGAGCCGCCGACATGCAGACGACGATGAAATGAAACCGATTCGCGACATGACCGAAAATTATCAAATCAGACCCGATATGCCTTTGATTATTAAGGTTTTATATGAAGAATTTAAACGTTTTGATAAAGATTTACACCGACATTGCGAAATTGAAAATAATTACCTTTTTCCGAAAGGAATTGTTTTAGAAAAAAAAGTCAACGAGCTTATCGCTAAAATTTCGCATTTGAATTAATTTTATCACCGACTTTTTTTACACGAAATTTTGCTTTATTAACACACAAAAATAAAAAAAAATGAAAATTCTCATCATCGGCGGCGGCAATATGGGGCGCACTTATGCCGAAAGTTTTTTGAGCCATCACAACATCAAAAAGGACGATTTGTATATTCTCGAACACGGCGAAGATAAAGTGGAATTTTTTCGTTCTTTGGGTTTTAAAAACGTATATCACAAGGCAGAAAGTTTTATTGCTGAATGTAAAATCATCATTTTAGCAGTGAAACCGCAAGACAGTGCGGAAGTTTTTGCCGCCGTTGCTGATTTTGTGAATGAAAAACAAATAATTGTGAGCGTTATGGCGGGGATTTCAATGTCACAAATTGAAAACAGTTTGCCTTCGGTAAAAAAAATCGTCCGCGCCATGCCCAATTTGCCTGCACAAATAGGCATGGGCATGACAGGATTCACCTCCTCGGAGGCAGTCGGGAAAGAGGAATTGTTGCAAATTCACAATTTATTAAATTCGACCGGAAAATCTTTGTATTTTGATGAGGAGAATAAACTTGATGCCGTAACTGCTGTTTCGGGCAGCGGACCGGCATACGTTTTTTATTTTATGGAAGCCATGATGGAAGCTGCGGTGGAAATGGGTTTTTCGCAATCGGAAGCCGAATTATTGACTGAACAGACCTTTTTAGGCGCGGTGCATTTGGAGAAAAAAAGCGATTATTCGTGTGCGGAATGGATTGAAAAAGTAGCTTCAAAAGGCGGCACTACCGAAGCAGCTTTGTTGAGCTTCGGCAAAGATGACATCAAAAACAGTATTATCAGGGGCTTACGTGAGGCTTATGCTCGTGCAATCAGTTTAGGAGCGGAAATGCAGCCGTCGTAAATTATTATTTACAAAGTCAATTTATTCCCTTTCGTGTGATAATTTCGTGCTTTATTGTAGCACGATTTTCCAAAATCGTACAGGTGAATTGGATTTTACCCGTTATTTTACTGCGGTTCTATAACTCGAAAGGGAATTAACTTAAATTTGTCAGTTTTTTTTCTTTCTCGGATGAGTGTGATAATGGCTAATCGGCTCAGCAACAGGGATAACCGAGAGATTTATCCAATCAGCCTTCGCGTAATAAATCGGCTTTGTCGTTACGCCCTGCTCCGTTTCCTCATGCGTGTAGTAGGGTTCGTCGTCAATCATTTCCGCAAGTGTATTTTCAAGGGCAATTTGATGCAAATATTTAACGGTAGTATCCCATTCTGCAATTTCATCGCTGCGAATGAACCTAAAATGTTCTTCAAAATAAAGTACCAAATAATCATCAAATCTGCCGCGCGGAAAATGAATGAGCTCTTTTTTTTGTTCCTCCGTCATCGTCGGGTCGAGATTTGAAAAAATACGCAAATATTCCGTTGAAAAATCAAGGTCTTTAAAAATATATAGATATGCTTTCGGATTACATTTTATGCTGTTGAAATGGGCATATACGTGTCTTTTCCAACTTTTCATGGATAAATCTTTTAGCATATAAACTAATTTGTCGAGTTGAAAGTGGTATTGCAGCCCGTTTTCGCCCTCAATAATAAGTGCGCCGTTGCGCGCCCGAATGACTTTCATTTCCTTTTCGGCAAAATAATCCAAACAAATATCCGCCAAAAGTGCATACTCACGGAAAGTCATCATGCCGTCAAAAACGCGCGAAGGAACATAAAGTTCAAATTTTGAACCGACGTGTTTATAGAACAAATCTTTCAGGTATTTCTTGAATGAAAACACTTCTATCTCAATTTTAGGTGAAAAAAATTTGACAAACGATTTCGCTTTATATATGCTTACGACAACAAATATAACACAAAAAATCCGATTTCACAAAAAAGAAAAGAGTTTTTTGTCCGTTTTTCTTGTCGCTTTCTGTTTCTTTTTTCCAAACGATTTTTTTATTAAAAATGTTCATTTATTTAAAAGAACTAAAAAATCTATAACGAAGAGCGCAAATTTCAGCCCGAGATAATTCTGATAAAATTAATCGTTTGTAAAACAAGCTAAATAGTTGTAAATCAACTCAATCAAAATAAAAACCGACCACCGTAACATCATCAATTTGTGTTTCATTGCCCTCATGAATCCACTTTTGAAAGGTATCTTCTAAAATTTGTTTTTGCGTTTCGCCGATTTCTTTGCTGTTTTTACGCAATAATTCTCTGAAATTTTGGGACATAAATTTGCGTTTCTCCGTGCTGCCGAATTGGTCTTGATAACCGTCGGAGTACATATAATACCAAGTTTTTGGCGTTAATGGAATTATTGTGGAGGAAAATTCATGCTTTTTGCCCTCTTTTACACGCCCGCCTACGGACATGGAATCGGATTTATACAGTGTCATTTCGCCCTCTCTGACGGTTACGAGCGGGTTTTTCGCGCCGGCAAATTCGAGCGTATTTTCTTTCATATTCAAAATGCACATAGCCGCGTCCATGCCGTCCCGATTTTCCGAATCGCTTTGTTTGAGCGATTGTGTGATGCTGTTATGCAATTCTGTTAAAATTTTTCCGGCTGAAAAACAATGCTGCACATTGATTATCATGTTCAAATATGCCTCGCCTGCCATAGACATGAACGCACCCGGAACGCCGTGTCCCGTACAGTCAAAAACCGCAAAAATTACGCGCTCCTCATAACTTGCAAACCAATAAAAGTCGCCCGAAACAACATCGCGAGGCTTGTAAAGCACAAAATAATCGTCAAAAGCGCGTGCAAGGTCGTGCTCACGCGGGAGCATCACCGCTTGTATGCGCTGCGCATACGCGATGCTCGACTGAATATTTTTGCTGTGTTCGGAAATTTCGGCATAAGCTATTTCAATGTCTGCAGTTTTTTGGCTTAATTCCTCTTGCTGCGCTAAAATTTCCTCTTTTTGTTGTTGCAATTCAGTATTTTTTTGCAAAATTTCATCTCTTTGAGCTGAAATTTCAGCAGTTCGTTTTTTGACAATTTCTTCCAAAACCCTTTTTTGTGCCTCAGCAAGGTTAATGCGATAGCGAATAAAAGCATAAATTAACAAAATAATTAGGGCAACGAAAAGACTGCGAAACCACCATGTTTGATAAATTGAAGGCAAAATTTGAAAAGAAAAACTTGTTTGCTCACCTGCCTGTCCCGATTCGCCGAGCGAACGCACCCAAAAAGTATATTTTCCGGGCGGTAAATTCGTAAAAACCGCCTCATTTCGCTCCGTTCCCGCTTGCCAATCCGCTTGTAAACCGTCCAATTTCCACTGAAAACGAACTTCTTGTTTGCCGTTTTGTTCAAGGGCAAAAAATTTGAAAATCAAATCACTTCTGTCATGCGGTAAAACTAAGTTTTCGGGCAGGTCAAACCAAGCCGATAAATCCGAAAAATTATCCCGCTCAACTTTCGGATTAAACTCTTTGAGATTGACCAAAATTTTTTCGATGTATGTTTTCGGCGGAGCTTCCTGTTTAATTTCTTTGTTCAAAAATTTGCCGATTCCCTCCAAATGCCCAAACCAAATATTCCCCTCACGGTCGCAAAAGGCAGAACGCCCGTTCATTTCCGTCCCCTTGAAGCCTATTTTATGGTCGTAATGGCGAATGAGGGACATTTTTCCGTTTTCATTAAACCTGACTTTGTCCACTCCTTTTTGTGTACCGACCCAAATATTTCCGTTTTTATCCTCCGCCGCCGAATACACCAAGTCGTTTGACAAACCGTCTTTTTGAGTATAATGTCGAAAATCTTTACCGTCATAACAAAAAAGCCCCGTCGAATACGTTACCACGCGCAAAACTTTTTTGCTGTCGTAAAAACCATGCAAGCCGAGAGCATCTTCGGGAAACCCCTTACCTCGGACGTATGTTTTTGAGTCCTTTTGATTCGCCGCCGCAAAGTGCAAACCTTGTTGTAAAGTCAGCCAATAATTACCCTTTCCGTCCGGCAAAATATCCCGAACAATGTTGACTTGTTGCAAATTGCCGGGTAGCCGAATGTTTTTTTGTTCGCCGGTTTTCAAATTCAGCGCGTAAGCACCGACGTTCGTCGCTGCCCAAATCCAATCTTCTTCCCTCTTTAGGGATTGTACACCTTGTCCCTGCGGAAAGCCGAATTTCGCGGAATACGGCTCAAGCACATCTCCCCGAAGTCGGTAAAGTCCTGTAAATGAACAGACAAAAAATTCATTTTCGTATTCTAAAAATCCCGTAACTCGCTGTAAGTTAGCGACTGATTGAAAGTTCTGTAAGGTCAAATTTCCGTTTTCAAAACGATAAATCCCCCCCCGCGAACCGCCTGCCCAAATTCTTCCTTGCTTATCTTGGTACAAACCGAAAAAAGAATCACGATTTGCACCTGAGCCAACACTGTAATTTTCACAATAAATTTTCGGCATTTTTAACACTCCGCGACCTTGTGTCGCAATCCAAATAACCTCTTTTTCGTCTTCCAAAAGCATCGTCAGCGACAAACTTGCCAATCCGCTTTTTTGGTTATGATAATAAATTTTTCCGTCGGTAAATTGAACGATGTTCAGCACCGTTAAAATCCACAAATCACCGTTTTTCGCCTTGTAAATATTCAAAACGGCTTCATTCAGCGGTACAGGCAAAATAATTTCTTCCCACAGTGTGTTTTTTTTCTTAAAAAATCTTCGAAATGCCTGCGGATTTGCGGGGTCAAAAAAACCGTAATATTCCGTTCCGCTCGTGTCTTCTGAGAAAAAAACAGGTGTAAAATTTTGAATGTTTTCCGGAAAACTAATATTTCTTTTAAGAAAAAGACCATTTTTAAGTTCAAAAATACCGTTGTTGGTGGATAAAATTATATTTTTTTTGAGGTCATTAGCAATGTTAAAAATAATTTCATTTTGCAAATCTTTACGGCTTTTTACATTAAAAAATTGCCCGTTTTGCAAAATATACAAGGCATTCGCCGTTTGATACCATAGATTATTTTGAGAATCGGTCATAAATTTGCCGTTTAAGCCGATATTTATGCCTAATGTTTTTCCCGTATCCGAAACAGCTTGGAATTTTTTACCGTCAAAATAGCCAATGCCGCCGCCGTTAGGACAAGCGTACCAAATTTTTTTATCATAAAATGTTAAAGCCCAAATTTGATTATTCGGCAAACCGTCCGATTCACGATAAACTTTAAATTTATCGCCGTGCAAAACCGCCAATCCCCCCCCGTTTGTCCCTGCCCAAACCATGCCCTTGTCGTCCAAACACATTGCACTTCCGAGCATTTGCGATTGCGGCAAGCCGTTTTCTAAGGAAAAATATTCGTAAATAAATTCTTGTGAAAAGGATTTTGTTGAAAGTAAGCAACAAAAAAAACAGAAGAATAAAAAAAATTTCATCTTCGCTCAAATAATTATTGTAGAATGCAAATTAAGCAAAAATTATTTTCTTTCTGCAAAATCAATTTTTTTTATATTTCTTTCACAAAAATTCGCCGAGCGAGAAAACCGGGAAACAAACTTATTCCGAAATATAAAAAAAAACACCCAAACGGGCGTTTTTTAAAAGTCGGAGAATTTATAAGTGCTTTTACGTGCATAAAAACTGATATTTCTTAGAGAAATGTCAGTTCCAGCCAATTTGATTTCAATATTATTTTGTACCGCAAACGGACTGCTTGCGGTACAAATGTGCAGCTTTACTTTGTTACCAAAACAAGCTCTTCTGCTCGTGATTTTAATGTTTCCAAGACTAAAACCGCATCGTCGAGCTGTTTTTTGGCAGATGTGCGAATTTCCGCAAAAAATTTACATTCATGCTCAAAAAGTCCTTGATAATACTCAATGCCTTTTTTGAGATTATCGGCAAAAAGTATTAAGTATTTTTGCTTTTTGGCAGAAAAATCTTCAGAAGCTTCTTTGATTTGATTTTCAAAATAACTCAAGTACAACTGTAATTCTTTCACAAAAACATGCGGGCGGTCTTCGCGTTTCATCCAATTTGCTCGTCCGTAAATGTGGTCAGTGATGTCCTCCAAGCGCATAATATCCGTAAAATACGCAATATTCGGACCCGGACAAACCGATACGCCGTTGCCGTCCGTGCCTGTGTCGAATCCGTGCTCTATATAGGCAGGGGTGGACAATCCTGTGCAAATGCAGGCTTTTTCGACTACTTTGTCGTAAGCCTTTTTAAACTCATTTTCGGACAATCCCTGCTCTTTAAGCAACTTAATTTTTTTATGCTGATAAAGGCGAGAAGCGGTGCAAATCGGAATTTCGGAAAATTCGTTGCTGAAAGAGAGGTGTTTTTTCGTACAAGGGCTGCCGGGCTTGCCTGCCGCCGCTTTTTTCTCTTTATCCAAATCTTTGCTGTTATTGCGAAGACTGTTAAAAGGTACGCCGAGCGGCGAGATTCCGCTCAAATAAAGGTCTTTTTCGGTCGATTCTTTGACCAAGTTTCTTGTGTAATCGTCCAAAATTGTCGCTTCGGGCACAAGCAAAAACGGCGAACCCCAACCTACCGCGTCGAGTTTGTAATATTTGAGCAAAAAGTCGTGCTCTTCCGCAGTTCCTACGCCGCCTTGTGCGGTTACGCGCATAGCAGGGGGGGTAGCGGGTACGGGACGACCTTTATCTGTCAAACCTTGCACCAAAACATCAAAAAGAGTTGAGGTCAATTCATCTCTGTGGTCTCTGAACTCTGCTAAAATCGGACCCATTAAATAGCCGTCAGAGGCAAAAGCATGACCGCCGCAATTTAAACCCGATTCGATGCGAAATTCTGAAATCCAAATGCCTTTTTTTGCCAAAAATTTCCCTTGAATGAGCGCGGAGCGATAATCACTCACTTTAAGAATGATTTTTTTTCTCAAATTTCCGTTTACGTCAGGGAAAAAACAATCAAAATTTTCGATGTAACCGTACAAACGCGGATTAAAACCTGCCGAAAGAATCACGCTTGATTCTAATTCACTTTCGGCAAAACCGCGCAAGGCAGCGTGTGCATCGTTAAATTCGACGGGCAATTTTTCTTTGCCTTTGTAATTATCCTTGTCAACTTTTGTCATAATGTTGACATCAATGCTTCCTTGTTGAAGATTTTTTCGGACAAAGTCTAAAATTTCTTCTTTGGAAGGCATTTTTTCGGTTAATTTGGCAAATTCTTTTTTGATTTCAATGTCGGGCAGCATGGAAAAGTAACGCTTAATTTTCGCGCCCATTTCTGATGCAGATTCAATGACTTGGTGAAAGTTCTCTTCAGCAATTTTTTTAACAGTGTCTAAATAAGCCCTGACACGTTTTGCGCGATAATCCTCTTCTTTATCGGTGATTTCCGAATAAGGAAAATTATATTTTTCGCAATAGTGTTTGCGCATATTTTCAATTAACGCGTCGTCCGCCAAAGGAATCACCGAATCAACGCCGAAATGAGCAACCTTAACCGGCGTGTCTATCGTAAACGCCAACCCCATGACGGGAATATGAAAAGAGTGAAATTTTTTCATGGAAAATTTTGTTAATTTTCATTGACAAAACAAAAAGCAGGTTAATGTGCAATAAAATGTTCTAATTCGAAAGTTCATCAATTAAAAAACACAATGCCCCTGTCCAATGCAAAGTTAAGCAAGAAAAATTAATTTGCAAAGCAAGTTTTGTTTTTTTCAAGACTAATTCATAAAAAAAAAAAATTAAAGGCTTTTTTGCCCCCGCTTTTTTACCATTTGTACAAAGTAAAACCGCACTAAAAGCAGGCTGTTGCTTTTGACTGATTGCTTTAACAGCCTAAAATCGTGAATTTATCGAATTTTTTTTTAAAAAAAACAAGATTTTTTAATTCTCTTCAATTCTTTTTGTAATTTTGTTCCGCAAAAGTTAAGTGTGTTTTCACTTTATTTAATTTTCTGATTTTTTTCAACATTCGGCAAACAAAGCCTCCTTTTTCCGAAGGCTTTCTTGCCTACATTCACCTCAACACTTTGTACAAATGGTTTTAATATTTGAAAATCCGCATGCGCAAATTTTTGATATTTCTAAAAAGATACCACACACGGTTTTTGCCTATTGGAAAGGTTTTCTGACGGAAGGCGACAATGAAGCCCGCAAAGCCTGTCAAGTGTCGCTCGATTATTTCAAATCGGCGGGAATTAAAGTAATGATTTCCGACCACAGCTTTTTAGAGGGCGCGACATTGCCCTTTTTGGATTGGATTCACGACTATTATTTTCCGACTGCGGTTAAAAACGGGCTGATTGCCGAAATAGTTTTGGACGCAAAAGAAATGATAGGACAAGTTTCGCTCGAATTGATGTACGATGAAAAAGACCTCAAACGCAGACTTGAAGGCAAAGAACTTCTCACGCCTAAATGCGATACCGTCGAAAATGCGGAAAAACTTGCCGCTGAGATTGTTGCAAAATATTAAACAAAGAAAAAGGATTAAGACAAAATGCTGACAATTTTTTAAAAAACAGGCAGTTCCCGTCAAGAAAAACTGTCATATTTTTACCTGTTTTTAACTGTTTCGGTGAAATAACACAAGCCCTGCAACAGGTTTTTCGACTACTTTTCCGAAAATAAAGCCGTTTTGCACACAAACTTTCTGTAAAACAGATGAAAAATTTTGCGCAATTCCACCCGTAAAATTGACGGGAAGTTTTTTTTCAGGGCTGTAATGATTGATATGTTTGTTAAAAAAATCCTGAAAGGCATTTTGAACCAACAGAAAACAATAACGCTCCGACAAATTCGCAAAAATAAAGTGTGCAAAACTTGCCAAATAGCGATTAGGTTCATTTTTTTTGTAAATATTTTCCAAAATATTTTCCTTTGTCAGCGAGTAGCGGCTCGCTAACTTTTCGGACAACTCTTTGGGCATTTCGCCGTACAAAAAATCAGTAATTAATTTTTTTCCCAAAAAACCGCCGCTTCCCTCATCGCCGAGATATAAACCTAAGGAGGGGCGCGAATCGACAATTTTTTCGCCGTCAAATACGCAAGAATTAGACCCTGTTCCTAAAATACACGCGATTCCTGCCTCTTTTCCGCATAAAGCACGGGCGGTACCGAGCAAGTCATGTGCAATATGAATTTTAGATGCGGGGAAAACCGATTGTATGCCTTCAAAGACAATTTTATTCATATTTTCGGAGGAGCAACCTGCTCCGTAAAAATATATTTCATCGGGAAGTTGATGCCCGATTTCAGGCAATATTTCGCTGCGCAAAATTTCCTCAATCGTTTCGGAGGTATGGTAAAAAGGGCTTAAACCCTTACTTTTTAGGGGCAAAATTTGACCGTTGAGGTTGCAAAAACGCCAATCAGTTTTTGTGCCTCCGCTGTCTGCAATTAATATGTTTTTCATTTCTGTTTTATTTCAGCAGCATTTGAAATTGCAAATAACGTTGTTTTTCGCTTTTTAAGCATATTTTTTTTGAAATTATTCAAATCCTAAAAAAATCGCGTGTTTTATTGAAATTTTTTGCTCAAAACACACCCTAAGTGCGTTTTACAACTCAATTTAGATTGGTAAAATTTATGAGCTACCGAAGATAACAGAGAAAAGATTAATTTTTTTCAAATAATTTGTACATTTGCACATGCAAAAAACAAAAGAGAAAAATCGCTTACAAAAAATTAACAGTAAGGCGGAAAAAAAGAATCCAAAAATAAATTTTTTGCGTTTCATTTTTTACGGCTTATTTGTTGCAGCATTAATTTTCTCTGCGCTAAAGTTTTATGAAACAGTTGTTTATGACGAAAATGGCGAAGTGGTTGCCCTTTCGGAAAAACAGATGAATAAATTTTTGGCTGACAGCGCGAAAATGCAAAAATGCGTGCAATATGCTTTGGTGGCTGAAGACAGTGGTTTTTATGTAACATGTACCGGTGAGAAATATTACCTAAACGAGCAAGAAGTTTGGAAATACGGGGTTACATGTGAAGCAGTACCCGCAAACCGTTATGCAGCAGCCTATTATAAAGGAAAAAAATCACGATTTGTTCCGCAATTTTATGGTACTAAAACTGAATGTGAATTGGAAGAAAAAAGAAAACTTTTTCTGTATCCAATTTTACCTGAAAATTTAGCCCGAAAACCAAATTTTCGATTAGTTTTACCACCCGGTAACTGTCAAACACGATAAAGATGCAAGCAACTTTTGTTTTTACTTCTTTTGCATGGCACGAAGTTAGCAAGAAAATTTTCCTTTTTCGGAAAATTGAACGACAAATTGAGGGATATTTCGAGGTAAAAAACTACTCCGACAGCCCGAAAGTGAAGCGCATTTTGTTTGCTCACCTTATTAATCTTGATGCTTATGCTGCTATGTTCGATTATTCCGACCGATTTGCGTGGCGAAAAGGTGATATTTTCCTCTACGGCAAAATCCCTTATGAAATTTTTGCTG
>JBPOJO010000203.1:0-2196 GCA_052033485.1 Bacteroidota bacterium
CCGCGAGCTTTAGCTTGCGGATTTATCTAAAAAGCAATAATCTACAAGCGAATCTAAGGTCGCAAGCTAAAGCTCGCGGTACAAATTTTGACAAACCGGCTAAATAGTAATCTTAAAAATTAAATTCCTGAACAATCCGGCATTTTAATTGTTTTCAAAAAAATTTTAACCTAAAAAATCAAATAATGCTAAAATTGCAAGAGTGGCGTTTGGACTTTTTGACTTGCGAATATCTGTTTGCTTTTTTTAAGAAATTTAGGTTCAATCAACAAATATTTTATTAACGTTTGTAAATAATATAACAATGACTGAGTTTTGTGCCGCACCGCCCTTTTACCACCCCGACATTTTCGACGAAATGATGCACTTGGCATACCGAAGATTTGGCAATTATTACGCACGATGGTTTGAAGATGAAACTTCGGGAGAAGTAATGAATATTTTGCCCGTTCGCATTAAAGTTGCGGAATTTTCGCCGAGTAAAAGTCAACAAAAAATTTTAAAGAAAAATAACGAACGTTTTGAAGTATTTTACGAAAAAACAGTCTTAAACGAGGAGCTTGATGACATTTTTTTTCGCCATCGTGAAAAATTCACCGCCCATTTGCCGCCTTCTTTGGATTATTATGTAGGCGAAGAAGCCCGCAAACGTGTGCCTGTCAATGTGGAAAATTTAACATTCAGGGTATTAGACGGGAAAAAAACCATTGCCGCAAGTTTTCTTGATGTCGGAGTTAAAGCTGCTTCTGCTTTGTACGGCATGAATCTTCCGGAGTATAAGCAATACAGTTTAGGTATTTTTACTATTTTAGCTGAAATTAACTATTGCAAAACACACGGCATTGACTACTATTACCTTGGTTACGTCCATGATGGAAAATCTTTTTATGACTACAAAAAAAAGTTTTCGGGGACAGAGTATTTTGATAAAAACAGCGGAAATTGGGAAAAATTTACTTTTGTTTCATAAGAAAATGTGTTTTTTTAGCCAATTTGCAAAATTTCTCGTGCGTAAATAATGCGTTTTGTTTTTAGGAATGATTGTTCATTGGCGTGAGGGCAACGGCGTGGACAAAAAAAAAGCAATTCTAATTTTTAACGTTTTTTTGCTTTGCAGACGAGGATAAAACACCGTTTTAGCGGAATTTTTAGCCTATGGCGGAAGGTTTACGCCCCGAAAACATGATTTAAAGCACAAAAAAATTTAAAAAGTTTTTTTCTCCGAAAGAAAAACGCATATTTGCCGCAAATATCAAGCCTGAATGAAAAAAGCCCTTGTCGTTATTCCGACCTACAATGAAGCCGAAAATATCGAAGCCATGATAAGAAAAGTGGTCAGTTTGGAAGATTTTGATTTGTTGATAGTTGATGATGCCTCGCCCGACGGAACTTCGCAAATTGCCCAAAAAATTGCAGAAGAATATCCCGAAAGAGTTAAAATTGAAAACAGAAAAGGCAAACTCGGACTCGGAACAGCTTATATTCACGGTTTTAAAAAAGCCTTAGCGTGGGGTTATGATTTTATTTGTGAAATGGATTGCGACTTCTCGCACAACCCCGACGACCTGCCGCGCTTACTCGCAGCTTGCGAAAACGAAAAGGCAGATTTGGCGGTCGGTTCGCGCTACATACAAGGCGTAAACGTCGTAAATTGGCCTATGAGCCGCGTTTTGCTTTCATATTGCGCCGGATATTATGTTCGTTTCATTACCGGAATGCCCGTCATGGACACGACCGCAGGCTTCAAATGTTATCGTCGAAAAGTATTGGAAAGCATCAATTTAGACGAAATTCGCTTTATCGGCTATGCTTTTCAAATCGAAATGAAGTACAAAACTTGGAAAAAAGGCTTTCAAATTAAAGAAGTGCCCATTATTTTTACAGACCGCACGAAAGGACAATCCAAAATGTCCAAAAATATCATCAGAGAGGCTGTTTGGGGGGTGATTCAACTTCGATTTATGGTTTGATTTTCCGATTCTTCCCTTGTTGCGCGCAGGAAAACCGAAGTCGTCAGCCCTGTTGCGCACAACATCATGCCCGCAGGTATCCACATCGGAAACAGCTCTGAACCAAATAAAAACGGCAAATAACTCAAAAAAGATGCCGATACAATCATGACGCTGACATACCATTTTTTGGGATAAAAAAATACCCAAACAACCGAAAATAAATCCGCGCCGAAAAAATAACGCT
>JBPOJO010000115.1:0-1707 GCA_052033485.1 Bacteroidota bacterium
GCGCGAGCTTTAGCTTGCGCATTGAAATTCGCAAGCTAAAGCTCACGCTACATTTTTGGGCATTTCGGCAAAATAATGGCTATTCTTTTACAAATTTTAATGACTGCGAATTTGCTTTGCCGACAAATTTTACGATAAAAAGTCCTTTCGGAAAACTTCCTATATCGCATTTTGCAGAAAAGCCCGATACTTTTTGAGTCAATAAAATACGCCCCGACATATCGCAAAAGCTTATTTCGCCTTCTTCTGCTTGATTAAAAACAAGCTGAACTAAATCGCTTGCAGGGTTCGGCAACAAGGTGAACAAATCGTTTTCGGAATTTTTATTTTCAAAAAATTTGATTTGGTGCTCCTGTAATTTTTCGCCTTTTTTTAAATACACACTGAAAGGCGCAATTTTTAAATTGTGCAATTCTCCCGTTTTTTGATTTTCTACAAAAATACCCACATTTTTCATGTTTTCAATATGCGAAATGCTGAGCTGATGCCACCCTTCCGAACCCGCTGTGAGCGAAACGGGAACGGCTGTTTGCTCCTCCGCTTTTGCCAAACCCTGAACAGCAAGTGATTTTCCGTCGAGGAGAGAAAATAAATTGGGAAAAGGGGCAGAATTGAATTGCGATTTTACAGCATTGCCGTGATTTTCGGCATTTTTTCCGAAATAAAGGCTTGTTTCATCAAATTTTCCCTTACATTCCGCTTTGAGACGAATGACCGAAAATTTCTCTTCATTTCTGAAAAAGTTGCTGTTGTCGTAAGTTGTGAGGCGAACCGAATTGCTAAACTGCATATTGCCCGAGGCGAGTGCGCGTACAAAAAAACCTTGCATAGTTGCAATTTTGTTGTCCGCGCCGTTTGTTCCGCTGCCGGACACACCCGCTACGTAATACGCCCAAGTACCCGCGTAAGTGTCTGTCGCCACTCTGCGCATGACTTGCGGAGCTAAAAGTCCGGCATTCGCGCTGTGCAGCAAATCCCAATCAATCGGCGAAGGGTAGGGATTGCCGACCAAATTATAGCCTGAATTTGCGGCAGCGGGATTTGTTTTTGTAACCGGAACATTGATGTTTCCGTTATTCAAAGTGCCGGTAATATCTGTCAAAGTGTTGCCTGAAATGTTGATACAAAAACCTTTACCGGCTGTAAACGCGCTTGCCGAATTTGCCGCAACCCATGCAGTTTCAAATTTATCGGTGTTTTCGTTGTTGCAAGCAGGGTCATTGCCCACGGCAACAAGCGACTCATTATAGAGGTACACATTAGGAAAAGGTGCGGAAGAAAGCGGCGCAGGGTAAAGCCAACAATTAAATTTATAGGCGGGATTCGTAACAATTCCCATGTCGTCTCCCAAAGCAGCACCCATTGTTGCGGCATCGGTCGGGTTTGAAAAATAGGTATAGCCCAATCCCGCAGGACGAACGCCGTAAGGCAAAACCAATCGTTGCACCGTCGCGTCTCCTATGACAGTATTGGCATTATTGACAAGCATGGCGGTTGATAAGGCATCGGAAAGCAAAGTCAACTTGCCGTTTGAATTCAAGCTGCCGTTTTGTAATTCTAACAACCTTCGCACGCCGAAATTTCCCGTTGCCGTAACGCCTAAAATATTATTGACGGTCAAATTGTTAAAAATTATCGTTCCCGTTCCGGCAATATTTTGTGGGATAGGATTACAAGTATTGGTTTGAAAAATGAAAGTGCCGCCGG
>JBPOJO010000514.1:0-14159 GCA_052033485.1 Bacteroidota bacterium
TCTTCATACAATTTTTTGCGCATGAATTCAAAACCTTCTTCTTGCAATTCTTCAAAAATATTTCTTTGTTTCGGGTAATATTTTACGGCATAATCGGTGAGTTTTGCCGCTTTTACCGCTTCCGCAATGGCATCTTCCAAGCCGCCTAATTCGTCAATTAAACCGTTTTCTTTCGCTTGCAATCCCGTCCAAACGCGCCCGCTTGCATACTTTTTGAGTGTATCAATCGGCATTTTACGTCCTTCGGCTGCTTTTGAAGTAAAATTTTCGTAGCCTTCGGCAATCATTTTGTTGAAAAATAATTCCTCTTCGGGAGAATATTTTTTGGTCGGCATTCCGAGGGCGGAAAGTTTTCCCGTGTTTACGCGGTCAAATGTGATACCGATTTTATCTTCCAAAAGCTCTGTTGCCTCAAAAAGCACTCCGAAAATTCCGATTGAGCCGGTGATGGTCGTCGGTTGAGCATAAATTTTTTGACAAGCCATTGCCATATAATAGCCACCCGAAGCGGCTACTTCGCCCATTGAGGCGATAATAGGTTTTTCTTTTAAAGCTAATTGCACCTCACGCCACATCACATCGGACGCAAGTGCGCTGCCGCCGCGTGAATTAATTCTCAAAACAATTGCTTTTACTTTTTTATCGGTTCTTGCTTTGCGAATAGCTTCCGCAAATGTGTCAGAGCCGATTTCGTCCGCCTGCCCTTTGCCGCTGACAATGTCGCCTTCCGCTACAATGACCGCAATTTCGTCTTTACCGTAACTAATCGGCTCGGTCATTTTTGCAAAATATTCGTTCAATTTAACAAAAGGAAACTTTTCTGTATCCATCGCGCCCGTCAATTTGCGAAGTTCAGCCAAAACTTGGTCGTAATAAAACAAATCATCAACCAAACGCAATGCCTGCGCATCTTCTGCCGAGCGCACCGACATTAAATCGGAATAGGTTTTGAGCGAATCTTGGTTAATTTTGCGCGCTTTTGCCAAATTTTCAAGGTAATGTTGATAGATTGAATTGAGGTAAGAAGTCGTCTGTTTGCGGTCGGCTTCGCTCATACGCTCAAGCATATAAGGCTCAACGGCACTTTTAAAATCACCGACTTTAAAAATTTTAGGCTTCACGCCGATTTTTTCAAAAAGTCTTGTGAAATAAAATCTTTCGGTGGTTAAGCCGTTAAATTCCAACATTCCTTGCGGATTGAGGTATAATTTAGTCGCGGTTGCGCCGAGCAAAAATGTTTTTTCGTCTATATATTCGCCGTAAGCAATGATGAATTTTCCGCTTGCCTTAAATTCGGCTAAAGCTTTTTGAAGCTCAAAAAGAGTGGCAAAACCCGCCGAAAAAGTGCTCATATTGAGGTAAATTCCGTCTATATTCGGGTCGGCAACGGCATTTTTAAGCACTTTTTTGATGTCAATCAATCCGAGTGCGCGTCCTTGCGAAAGCTGCGGAATGCCAAAATCGCTGAAAGGGTCGTCGGGAGTGCGCTCTTTAATTTCTCCTTTGAAGTCTAATTTCAAAACGGAATGTGCCTTTATTTCTGCCGGCTCGTCCTCACTTGCAGACACTGCGGCAACAATGACAAAAATCATCATCACGCCGAAAAAAAACAGAAAAAAACCAAGTGCACTTGCAATCATAATGCGGAAAAAGCCGAGTACTTTTGAAAAAAAACCGTCTTCGTTTCTTGACATAATGTGTTTTTTTGAGAAATAATGCTAAATTGACAATAAAACAGCGAAATTTTTCTGCGTTTTATTCTTCGAAAATGTAAAAACGGCACAATAAAATAATTTTTTTTCTTTTCGTCAAATTTTAGTGAAAATATTTGCAAAACAAGGGCTTCGCAGCCTCCTTTTTTTAAAAAAAGCCTTACAAAATAAATTCAAAATCGTCAATTTTTTTTGCAACAAAAGCAAATCGTCGCTTTTTTGAACCTTCTTTTGATTTCTTCTTGTTTTCCGGCAAAATGATACTTACTTTTGCGGCATAAGAAGAAAAAAGCAGTAAAATCGTGGCGCAAAAAAATTATCAGGTCGTTTATTCACTTCTCGAACACGAGTATCTCGGAATGGTCGTGGAAGCGTATGTCGTGCTTTTGGACGGAAGCAATCGCCTCACCCTTACGTATCACAACTTAAATCTGAATAATTACCGCAATTATTCCGGTTTTGTGAAAGAAAGCGACCTCGAATTGCTCAAACTCATCAATGACATTCGGGCTGACAGTATTTTTAAAAAAACGGGAAACACTAAATTTCGCTCGTCGGCGGATTTTTTTCTCAAAATTTTTTCGGACAGCGAAAACAACAGCGTTCAAAAAGCTATTAAAGAAGCTGTTGAAAAAAAAATGGCAGTCATATTGCCGAAATTTCGTGAAAAATTATTTTTTATTTCCGCAAGAGACGGCAATCCTGCGCACAATCGCATCAAATTTCAAGACGAATCCGCGTCGGTGTGGTTTCATTTCCATAAAAATTCGGACGGAACACATTATTATCCGACTATCAAATTTAAAAATCAAAAAATTGACATTGAGCGCGGAAAAACCTATATCGTTTGCAATTCGCCGCTTTATTTGTTGATTGGCGAAAATTTGTATCATTTTCAAGACACAAATGCCGACGGAAAAAAAATTGTACCTTTTCTCAAAAAAAAGTTTATCAACGTGCCGAAATCCGTCGAACCGAAATATTATGCCGGTTTTGTTGCGGGAATGGTGGCAAATACCAACGTTCGTGCTTACGGTTTTTCGATAAAAACTGAAATTTTTCCGCTGCAAACGCTTTTGCTCATGCGCAGCCTTCCGCAAGAATTTGAGCATCTTTTTGAGGAAAAAAAACAAGAAAAACCCGACAAAATTGAGCTTGAACTCATTTTTCAATACGGTATGCACCGCTTTTCTCCGCAGCCGCGCAATCAAAACGAGGTGAATTTTCGGGCTGAGGGCGATGATTATTTTTTTACAAAAATTCAGCGAAACTTAATCTTAGAAGCAGAAATTCATAAAAAATTTCAAGAAAAAAAATATTTCATCGGCAACAGAAATATTTTGGACAAAAATATTTTTCCTGCCTTTTTGACACATTGTTCTGAAATTTTAGCTGCTTACGATATCGAAATTATCGGAAATGAATCGGGAAAACGATTTTTTACGGGGAAATCCGACATTCAATTTACCGTTGAAAAATCAAATGATTGGTTTGATATTAGCTCCTGCATTTCTTTCGGAGCGTATCAATACCCCTTGATGACGGTTCGCGAGCTGATTTTGTCCGGCAAAGACGAAATTATTTTGCCGAACGGAGAAATCGCCTTTATTCCGCTTGATTGGTTTGAAAGATTTTCTGTCGTTTTGTCATTCACGCGCGTTACGGGCGAGGATGTGCGCCTTCCCTCGCATTATTTAGGACTTGTTCAAAATTTGCACAATCATTACGGGGAGCAATTTAATATTTCCGAGAAGATAAAAGATTTGCAAAATTTTGAAAAAATTGAAGACTATAAAACGCCGCAAAAATTCAAAGCCGAGCTGCGCGACTATCAAAAAGCAGGTTTTCAATGGTTGAAATTTTTACAACAATATCACTTCGGCGGAATTTTAGCCGATGATATGGGCTTGGGTAAAACGGTGCAAACTTTGGCGTTGTTGGCAGATTTGTACGAAAAAAATGACCTCTCGCCGCGCACTTCTTTGCTCATCGTGCCGACTTCTTTGGTGCAAAATTGGTATCGCGAAATCATGCGATTTGCCCCTCATTTGTACGTTTTGGCACATGTAGGCGGCGAAAGGCGGCGTTCAAATAAACATTTTGCAAGTTATGACCTCGTCATCACGACTTACGGCGTTTTTCGCTCCGATGCCGAAATTTTTTGTGAAATTGACTTTCAGTACGTCATTTTGGACGAAGCGCACTACATTAAAAATCCGAGCTCGCAAATCAACAAAGCACTTGATGGGGTGCGCTGCCGCAATCGTTTGGCGATAACGGGTACGCCCGTCGAAAATTCCGCCTTAGACCTTTGGGCGCAAATGAATTTTGTCAATCGCGGGCTTTTGGGTACGCAACATTTTTTCAAAAATCAATTTCAAATTCCGATTGAAAAGAAGAATGATTTTGCCAAACAAGAAAAACTTGCCGCTTTGGTAAAACCTTTTATTTTGCGCCGAACAAAAGAACAGGTTGCAAAAGAATTGCCGCCGAAAACGGAGGTCATGCGCTATTGCGAAATGACGGATATGCAAGCGGCTATGTATGAACGGGTTAAGGACGAATATCGCAACACAATTTTGAAAGAAATTGATGCTAATGGCGCGGCAAAATCGCAATTTTTGCTCCTGCGCGGCTTAACGATGCTCCGACAAATAGCTAATCACCCGCGCATGATTGATGAAGAATATTCGGCGGATTCGGGAAAATTTAACGAAATTTTTGATATGTTAGACATTGTTTTGGCGGACAACAACAAAGTGTTGATTTTCAGTCAGTTTGTAAAACATTTGAACATTGTCAAAAAAGAAATAGAAAAGCGAAAAATTCCCTATTGCTACATTGACGGCAGCACACAAAAACGTATGCAAGAGGTGGAAAAATTTCAAAAAATGAAAGAATTTAAGGTTTTTTTAATTTCATTAAAAGCCGGTGGAGTCGGCTTGAATCTCACCGCTGCCGACTACGTTTTCATGCTCGACCCATGGTGGAATCCGGCTGCGGAGGCGCAGGCGATTGACAGAGCGCACAGAATTGGACAGGACAAAAATGTTTTTGTGTGCAAATTCATAACGCAGGACAGCGTGGAGGAGAAAATTTTGAAAATTCAGGAGCGCAAAAGGCAATTATCAGCCGATTTAATCACGGCTGAAGCGGCTTTTTCAAAAAGCCTTTCCCGCGAAGATATTGCCGAAATTTTTTCTTAAGGGTTTAGTCGAATCTGCCCGTCAGTACAAATTTTACCCGCAAAAAGCCGTGCAGTGATGCATCAGCTTATTTTGCGGAGCAAAAAATACATTGTATGTTTTTTTAAACTTTTGCAGCACAATTTTTGTTATGCAAATTCGTTAGGGCTAAAATGCTTAATCACATGAAAAAGCAAAAACTTCGCTTTTACTCAAATTGGCGCAACTGTTAGCCTAAAAATTCTCCGATACTGCTTACCGGCAAGTGTTTTTCTTGTTAAAAAAAAATTACACGCTTGGTAAAATACACTCATTTTGCCCTTTCGGGTACACCTTTCTCCCTCGCACATTTTTTTATTTTTAACTATTCTGACAATGAAAAACTTCTTTTTACTTACTTGCCTGTTTTACCTTATTTCATTCAGCGGCAAAGCACAAATACCTACGCATGTTTACAATTTTTCCGGAAATTTGCTTGAAACGGGCGGCGGAACTGCACTTCTTGACGCTTACGGAGCGGGAAGTTACGTTACCGATTCTTATTGCGGAAGCAGCAAAACAGTTTATCAATTTGCCGCCGGACAAGGCTTACAACTCAATGAAGCCCTGACCGGAGATTACACAATTGAAATGTTTGTGAAGCTGAGCAATGTTACAAGCTACAACCGGCTTGTTGATTTTAAGAACTTAGCGACAGATTGCGGAATTTATGCAGTCAGTTCAAGTACTGCATTTTATTGCATTACGGGCGCAGGCTCGGCGGTTCTCTCTGCCGGAACTTGGGCGCATCTTTTTTTTACGAGAAATTCGGCGACTAACCAAATTCAAGGTTTTTATGCCAATCCTGCCGATAACACCGTAACAAGCCTCTATTCGGCTGCCGATGCAGGCGGACAAGGCATTACCGATGCCAATAATCGTGTTGTATTTTTTCGCGACAACGGCGGCGAACATTACGCAGGTTCGGTCAGTTTTATTCGACTCTACAACTCGGTTCTCAGCAATGCAGAAATTACGGCGAGTAGTCAAAATGTCTGTCCGCCTTTGCCCCCCGCACCTTCGACGGTGTATGAGTCTGAATTCAAAGGAAATTTTCTCGAAAAAAACGGGCTTCTTCCTGCTTTGACACAGCTCGGCACGGGAAATTTCGGCAATTATTCTCTCTGCGGTACAACTCGCCCTGCTTATAATTTTGACTATAACAGCGGTTTTTATTTTGATAATAATGCCGCCGCACCGGGCGGATTCATCTCTAACACAAGCGGTCAAACCATTGAATTGTACATGAAATTTCAAAATGTCAGCACTTGGCGGAGAATTATTGATTACAAAAACAGAACCTCTGACAGAGGCGTTTATGCTTACGGCTTGGCTTTTCAGTTTTATAATTTTGTTACGGGGGGAACATCGATTTTCAATGCCAACGCATGGGTGTATGTCGCTGTAACACGCTCGGTTGCAAAGGTTTACAATCTTTATCTTGCCGGCACAACTACTCCGCTTGCAACTTTTAATGACACCGGCGACGACGGAATACCTAATGCAAGCGGCAGAATTAGTTTTTTTCAAGATGATTTAGCCGTCGGCGGTGAAGCAAGTGCGGGCAGCATTGCGCTTCTTCGAATACATAATCGCGAATTATCGGGCGTTGAAATTCGTGATAACGCCAATGACACTTGCAGTTTCATTTTAAGTCCTGATTGGCTTGCTTTTTTTGCCAAACGTAAAAATCAAAACGTACAACTTGATTGGACGGTGAATTGGGGCGAAGAAGGCGGGGTTTTTGAAATTATTCGTTCCGAAAACGGAAAAGACTTTTTGACCGTCGGATATGTGGACTCGCAAAAAATGCAAAATACCTATTCTTTTGAGGATAAAAATGCCCCTCAAACCGATTTGTATTACCAAGTACGATTACGCAAACAAGGAACAGAGATTTTCGCAACGCGCGCAGTTTTTCTGCCGCTTCATGCCGAGTCGGAAATTGATTTAAAAGTTTCTCCTAATCCCGTCAGCGGACAAAGTTCGTTGCAAATTGATTTTAATCATTCCGAAAAGGAAATTACAGCATGGGAATTAGCAGATTTGGCAGGTCAAATTTTGCAGCGCGGCGAATTTGCTGCGGAACGAGGCGCAAACCGCTTTTACATTGACGCGCCGAAAGTTTCGGGCTGTTTCTTTTTGAGCCTCAAAACAAGCGTAGGAATTTTTAGAAAAAAAATTATTTCGGAAAGGAAGTAAATTTTTTATCCGACAAACGTTTGCGGAGCACCACAGCGCAGCTAAAAGCAAGCAAATAGGGATTGCTTGCTTAGCTTATTCCCTTTTCGGCGATAGAATCGCAGTAAAAATGAAAGGCAATTTCCAACTCATCTGCACGATTTAGAAAAATCGTGCTGCCAAAAAATTGAAATGTTTTCCGAAGTTTTGAAAAAAAATTACTCCGTCAAATCAAAAACACACTCCGCTTTAACGTCTCCGTTCAGCAAAATTTCGAGGCGATGTTCTCCCGCGTAATGTTTGCGCGTTGTGAGGTCGCGAAAGGAAATTTTTTTGGCAATATTTTTTTCTTCCCCTTGTTCAAAATATTTTTCAAAAATTTGAAAAACTTTTCGACTCGTTTTGTCGCCTGATTTTTGATAACAAACGGCGTATTCCAAGCGAATTTTTTCCGATTTTTCGGCGCGAACAAGGCAAGAAAAATCAAGTGTTTCCCCTTTTCGCAAACGCTTTGCACTGACGGTTAAATTGCCGACGGTCGAAGTGCTTTTTTTCTCCATACCAAAACATTGCAGCACCTCCGCATTGCCTTTTTTGAGCAAAGTCCGCGCCGCATGTTTAAAAAGTGCGTCTTTTTGAGCGTTTTGTCCGACTTCTTTTTTCAATTCGGCAATAAAAATTTCGGGATTATCTTTGCTGATATCGTTCCAATGATTCGCCGTGCTGCGCCGAACATACTCCGATTCGTCCGCATACAAACTCCTCAAAATCGGCAAGGTCGGCAAGGGATTTTTTTGAAATGTTTTCAAGGCAATCCCCCACGGCAAACGCGGACGTGAGCCTTCGGAGGCAAGACGGCGAACATTTTCAGATGAATGTTGTGTCCAAGAGGTCATTTTTGCCAAAACAAGTGCTTCATTTTCAAGCATAAAATACCGCACCGCAAATTCCGCACTGACAAAATCGGTGATGATTTCGAGCATATTGAGCGAAAATTCCGGCTCGGAAATGCCGTAAGTTGAGAGGATTTCGGGCAAAAAAATGAATTCTAAATTCTGTTTTTTAAAACCTGATTTTTCCCATTCCGGAATACAATCCCTTATGAATAATACGTTTTCGTGAAAATTATTCGGCAAAAATTGAAACAAGGCTGTCGCAATCCTGCTCGCCCGTTGTTTGAGTGCCGCGTTTTCCCATTCTTCATTTCTGATAAATTTCAGAAATTCCTTTTCGGGAAAAGTCGGCATTTTTTTGAGTATTGCGGCGATAAATTTTTTAAAAAATTCATCGCTGTAAATGTCTTTGAGCAGCATTTTGAGGTAGTTTTAATTCATTTTAATCACCGTAATTCCCGCGCCGCCTCTGTCAGCGTGTTCGTCTTCCATACTTTTCGTTTGTTTGTAATTGCGAAAAGTATTGCGGGTAATTTCGCGCAAAACGCCGTTTCCTTTTCCGTGCAAAACACGCAAATAAGGCACACCGAGCAAAACGGCAGTGTCGGCAAAACTTTCGAGAACGGGAATCGCATCTTCGGCGCGCATGCCGCGAATGTCCAATTCGGGCGAAAATTCGGTTTGTTTTTTTATCAAAAAAGCCCCGCTGACTTGCCCCTGACTGCGCGCCTTTTTCAAAGCGCGATTGCTCAAACGGCGAAGTTTGGAGAGTTTGACGTTCATTTTGAGGTCGCCGACGCTGACATAGGCTTCTTTTTGACGAATTTCAAGCACATACGCAACGGTATTTTGTTCGGTAATTAAAACAAAATCTCCCGCCTGAATCTCGCCGTCAATAAACTCATGCTCTTCGGGCAAAGCAGCTTTTTCCGGCTCGGGCGTAATGCTCGCCGAAAATTCCTCTAACTCTTTTCGGGCAACTTTCGTTTGCTCTTTTTCGGCAGCGGCTTCTTTGATTTTTTTTATGGTTTCTTCAATTTTGCTGTTCGCATTTTCCAAAATCAATTTCGCTTCGCGCTTTGCTTTTTCCGTCCATTCTTTCTTTTTACTTTCCCATTCGGCGACAAGTTTTTCGTATTTGAGGACTTTTTGTTCCAAGTCGAGGTTGATTTCGACATTTTTTTTGTTTTGGTCGGAAAGATTTTTCTTTTCGATTTCCAACTCACGCAAAATTCGCTCAACATCTAATTGTGTGCTGCCGATTAATTTTCGCGCTTGTTTCAAAATAGGAGTCGGAAGACCAATTTTTTTAGCCACTTCCAAAGCAAAAGAACTGCCCGGCTTGCCGATTTCCAATTCAAAAAGCGGTTCGAGGGCTTCAACATCAAAACGCATCGCGCCGTTGAGCAAACCTTCGGTATTTTCGGCAAGAAATTTCAAATTCGCATAGTGCGTCGTGATAACTCCGAAACATTTTTGTTCGTTGAGTTGCAGCAAAATCGCCTCCGCAATCGCCGCACCGAATTGCGGCTCAGTGCCCGTTCCGAATTCGTCAATGAGGCAGAGCGAGTGCTTGTTGGCAAAAAAAACGAAATGTTTCATGTTCCGCAAATGCGAACTGTATGTACTTAAATCATTTTCAATAGATTGCTCATCGCCGATATCCACAAAAATATTTTGAAAAATCCCCATCACGGACATCTCACTCACGGGCGGCAGCAAACCGCATTGCAGCATGTATTGCAACAAACCGACCGTTTTTAAACATACGGATTTACCGCCGGCGTTCGGACCGGAAATCAATAAAATACGTTTTTCTTGGTTGAGCGAAATATCATAAGGAACTGTTTTTTTATGATTTTTTTTGTTGCTCAATAATAAAAGCGGGTGATAAGCCGAGAACCATTTGAGCATCGGGCGATTTTCAAGTTGCGGCAAATAGGCACCGAGTTCAATCGCTAATTTTGCTTTGGCTCTGATAAAATCAATATCTGAAAGAAAACCTGCTCCGGCGCGCAAATTGTCGAGATAGGGGCGAATTTGTGCGGTAACGAGGGTGAGAATGCGAATAATTTCGCTTCTTTCGCGCAAAACAAGTTGCTTAATGTCGTTATTAATTTCAACAATTTCTTCCGGCTCAATAAAAAGCGTTTGTCCGGTCGCGGAACTGTCATGCACAATGCCTTTTATCTGCCTTTTGTATTCACTTTTGACCGGAATGACCAAACGCCCTTCGCGAATCGTAACTTCGGCATCTTCGCGGACATAGTCGTCGTCGCGCATTTTACGCAACATTCCGTCAATTTTTCGCCTCAAAAAAGCTTCCGTTTCGGTCAGTTCTTTTCTGATTTTTTGCAATTCGGGAGAGGCGTTCGAGCGAATTTTACCTGTTTCGTCCAAAACACGCTCTAATTCCTCTTGCACGGCAAAAGGAACGGCTAATTCGGCGCAAAGCAGGGCAATGTAAGGGTAGGAAGTTTTATTTTTGTGAAAAAAAGTCAAGTATTTGTAAAGTGTTTGTAAAGCGCATTTGAGGTCAAACAGCTCAGCGGCGTTTAAAAAATTGCCCTCAATAGCGGCTTTTGAAAAATGCGGCTCAAGGTCAAAGAAATAATCTTCGGGCAACTGAATCCCGTCCGCAATCACTTTTCGCATTTCTTCCGTTTCGGAAAGGCGCGTGTGAAGGCGGTCAAAATCAGCCGAAAATTGCAATTCTTCCGCATAACGACGGGCAACCGCGCCGATACAATTTTCTCTCAAAACGGCTTTGATTTTATCAAAACCTATTTTTTCTTCAATATTGTCAGGGTACAACATAGCTTTTATTTTCGGGTATGATTTTTTGCCCGCAAAGATTTTTTCAATGACCCAAAATTAGGAAAAAAGGTTCACTTTGGGTAAGGATTTACGCAAAACAGCACCGGACTGAAATCAGCGGCATTGTGCTTCCGCCGTGAGCATTTCCGCAACTGCTTCCGCCCAAAGCTCTTCCGAATTTAGGCTCGGAGCCAAATCCCACATGCCGCCCTTAGATTCGTGCTCAAAAAGTTCTTTGTACGTTTCGCCGACTTCGACGGTTGTTTCGAGACAGTCTGCGACAAAAGAAGGCGTGAAAACAAGTATACTTTTTTTGCCTTTTTTTGCCAAGTCTTTCACAATATTTTCCGTATAGGGTTGTATCCAAGGGTCTTTGCCGAGCCTTGATTGAAAACAAACCGTATATTCATCAGCCTTTAAATGAAGCTTTTCCGCGATTTTTTTTGCCGTCAGAAAACATTGCGCACGGTAGCAATACCGATTGTGATTGCCGAAAGTTTCGCAACAATCAGCCCTAAGGCAGTCTTTATTTTCTTTTTTCAAATGTCTTTCGGGCAAGCCGTGAAAGGTAAAAACAAAATGTTCATACGTTTGTGCAGCCATTTTCCGTTGAGCAATTTGTACGAAAGTTTCGAGCATTTTCGGCGAGTCGGGGTAGGCAGAAATTAATTTTAATTTTGGAATAATTAACTTTTTGCTCAAAATTCGCATCACTTCTTCATGCACGGAGCCTGTTGTTGCGGAGGCATATTGCGGAAAAAGGGGGAAAACAATCAATTCACTGATATTTTTGTCCAATAAATTTTGCAAAGTTTGCTCAACTGACGGCTCTTGATAACGCATCGCGAGTTCAACTTCAAAATTATTGCCGAGTTTTTGTCTGACTTTTTCGAGCAATTCCTTGCCGTGAAACATTAGGGGCGAGCCTTTTTCTGTCCATAGTTTTTGGTATTCTTTTGCGGATTTTGGTGCGCGAAAAGGGGCAATAATGAAATTTACCAAAGCAAAGCGGGCAAGAAAAGGAATATCAATCACGCGCCCGTCGGACAAAAATTGCCTCAAATATCTTCTGACATCAGTTGTTTGATAGGATTTTGGCGTTCCGAGATTGACCAAGAGCACACCGATTTTACGATTATTTTCCATTTTTTGAAAGCTTATTCAATTTGCTTGAAAACAAGGCAAAGTTTAAAAAGTTGTGTCTGAAAATCAAAATCGGGCATTTTTTGAGAAGTTTTCAGGAATATTTCATTTCGGTCGAAAATCGAAAAGAAAAATATGTATTTGTACAAAATTATTAGCCAATCGGCACTGCTCTGCCGCCGTTGTTTGTGTCCGCCGCCGTTGTTTGTGTCCTCACAAACGACGAAAGTCAATATTTTTCGCCGCCGTTGTTTGTGTCCTCACAAACGACGAAAGTCAATATTTTTCGCTGCCGTTGTTTGTGTCCTCACAAACGACGAAAGTCAATATTTTTTTTCAAAAAAATCAAACCGTGTTTCGCGGGCAGTCGGCTTGCGAAACACGGTTTGTAATTTTGTTTTACAAAATTTAAGAAAAAGAGATACCCCTTCTTTTAAAATCGTAGCTGTATCTTTTGTCTGAGCCGATGATATGTTTAATCAGCCATTCTTTGAGAAAAGTCATTACCTCGTCCGAAACTGTAGCTTTTCCGCTGTTAAAATCTTCGGAAAATTTTTTGATTTGTTCCGTAAAAGCATCGTGTTCGGCGATATGTGCCTCAGTGCCGGAGTAATGATGTTTTTCAAAAAAAGTTTCTTCCGATTTAAAATGATAAATAGTATATTCAACAAGGTCTTCAATGATTTTGCCGATAATCTTTTGAGATTCTTGTTTGAGGAAAGCATCAAATAAATCATTGATAATGTCCACAAGTTTTTTGTGCTGTTCGTCAATTTCGGAAATTCCGACCGAGTAATTCTCGCTCCAATCTACCAAAATGCGTTTTTTAGCTTTTATGTCCATTTTCTGCTGCGTTAAAATATGTCAAAATGTTACCTTTTGATAACAAGAATTATTTTGTATGCTGTCAATTCCATGCAGATTTACATCGGAAGCAAGGATTTGACGCTGCAATTTAAGGCAAATTTTGAATAAAGAAAAGTTTTTTACCGACTAAATTTTTATTTTAAACGATTTTTATTATGCACTTATCCGAATGAGTGAAAAATCATATTCGAAATTTTAAAAAAGGAATCATTCCGGCAACCTGTGATAATTAAAAAATAGGAGTTGTTTGTTGCTTTGTAAGTGACTCTGCCAAAACAAGCGCAGACATTTCAATTCTCTTGCTCTCTGCTCTTTTTTTGTTGTATTGCTGCTTTTGCATGAAAAAAATGAAAAAACATTCGAGAAATAAGTATTTTTATACGTTTTTTCTGTATTTTTGTTGTCAGAAAAAAATTGTAAAAACTATGGCGTACAGAAAATTTACATCACAACTATTAGATGAGGTCTTAGGTATCGAAGTTCAACGAGTAAGTCTGTTTCAAAATCAGATTATTCCCATAGTAAAGGCAAGTCAACGACTTTTAGAAAATTTGGAAGCCGCTAAAGAGCTTCTGTTGACCACAGAAAAAGCTGTTTGTGAACAATTAGTAGCTCCTATCCTTACCGAAGTTCGTCTTACCAACAAAAACATCGTTGAATTTTATTCAGGCGAACAATTGAATGTAGACAGAAGCCGAAATTTGAACGGTGAAATTGATTTTCTCTTTACCAAAAAAAATAAAACATTGAGTATCAAAGCCCCGATTTTGTGCATTACCGAAGCAAAAATTGGTTTGATAGACAAAGGGATTCCGCAGGCGGCTGCACAAATGTACGGCGTTCGTTTGTTTAATGAAAAAGAAGGAAAACCCCTAAAAACGGTGTATGGCGCAGTAACAGACGGCAAAACTTGGCGTTTTCTGAAATTAGAAGAGGACATTTTATATACCGATTTAACGATTTATTATTTGGATAATTTGCCCTTGCTTTTGGGTACTTTGCAGTGGATAATTGATTTTTATAAGGGCAAAGTAAAATAAACCCACGCCCATTTTTTTATCAATATTGGCAAGGGTAGCGAACGGAAAAGTATTCGTTGGCTTAGTCAAGGAACGGAAAAATCTTTTTTGAAAGGCTTTTTCCGTTCCTTTTTTTGTATTTTTGTGGTCTGAATAATTTTAAATTTGTGTCTTATGAAATGGGTTTTAGAAAAAAGACGTAAGTATGATGAAGACAATTATTTTCATCAATTTCGATATTTCGATATTTCTATCGAGGAACAGTTACAAGAATTGGAAGATTTGAAGAAAACCCTACCTTTT